>NZ_BAAANS010000033.1:0-96009 GCF_039529925.1 Kitasatospora saccharophila
CGACGTTTCAAACTCTAGCCGATCCCCGCTCCGTAAAGCGAATCGGCCGCAATCTCCGGAAAAGCGCACGCCGAAAAAGCGAACGGGGACGCGAAAAGGAACGCGACCCGTCACGGATCATCGAACTGGTTTCTCAGGGGATTGGCCGCCCCGGGACCGTCCACGCAGACGCGTGCTCGGTGCTCCCTGTCGAGCGACCAGTCAACACTACGCCGGATCCGCGCCGGGTGCAAACAACGGCCGGACAGCCGGAAGGCCGGCCCCGGGTGGGGGCCGGCCTTCCGTCACGCCGGGGCGCGGTGGGCTGCTCAGCTGTTGGTCGGGAAGCCCAGGTTGATGCCGCCGTGCGAGGGGTCGAGCCAGCGCTGGGTGACGGCCTTGCCGCGGGTGAAGAACTGGACGCCGTCGGCGCCGTAGGCGTGGCTGTCGCCGAACAGCGAGGCCTTCCAGCCGCCGAAGGAGTAGTAGGCGACGGGGACGGGGATCGGCACGTTGATGCCGACCATGCCGACCTCCACCTCGTTCTGGAAGCGCCGGGCCGCGCCGCCGTCGTTGGTGAAGATGGCGGTGCCGTTGCCGTAGGGGTTGGCGTTGATGAGCTCCAGGCCCTCGTCGTAGGAGGGGACCCGGACGACGGACAGGATCGGGCCGAAGATCTCGTCGTTGTAGACGGACATGCCCGGCTTGACGTGGTCGAACAGGGTGGGGCCGAGCCAGAAGCCGTCGGTGGTGGGGGCGCCGCTGGCGTCCTCGGCGGCGATGGCGTGCTTGCGGCCGTCGACGGCGAGCTCGGCACCGTCGGCGACGCCGGACTCGACGTAGGAGGTGACCTTGTCGCGGTGCTGGCCGGTGACCAGCGGGCCCATCTCGGAGTCGCCGTTGCAGCCGGGGCCGACCTTGAGGGTGGCCATCCGCTCCTTGATCTTGGCGACCAGCTCGTCGCCGATCGGGTCGACGGCGACCAGGACGGAGACGGCCATGCAGCGCTCGCCGGCCGCGCCGAAGCCGGCGTTGATGGCGGCGTCGGCGGCCAGGTCGAGGTCGGCGTCGGGGAGCACCAGCATGTGGTTCTTGGCACCGCCGAGGGCCTGCACGCGCTTGCCGTAGCGGGTGCCGGTCTCGTACACGTAGCGGGCGATGGGGGTGGAGCCGACGAAGGAGACCGACTTGACGTCGGGGTGCTCCAGGAGGCGGTCGACGGAGACCTTGTCGCCGTGGACGACGTTGAAGACGCCGTCGGGGAGGCCAGCCTCCTTCCACAGTTCGGCGATGAAGTTGGCGGCGGACGGGTCCTTCTCCGACGGCTTGAGGATGACCGTGTTGCCGGCCGCGATCGCGATCGGGAAGAACCACATCGGCACCATGGCCGGGAAGTTGAACGGCGAGATGATGGCGACCGGGCCGAGCGGCTGGCGGATCGAGTAGACGTCGACGCCGGTGGACGCCTGCTCGGTGAAGCCGCCCTTGATCAGCTGCGGGATGCCGCAGGCGTACTCGACGACCTCCTGGCCGCGGGCCAGCTCGCCGAGGGCGTCGGAGTGCACCTTGCCGTGCTCGGAGACGATGATCGAGGCGAGCTCGTCCTTGCGGGCGTTGAACAGCTCGCGGAAGTTGAACAGCACCTGGGTGCGCTTGGCGATGGACGCCTTGCGCCAGCCGGTGAACGCCTGCGCGGCGGCGGCGACCGCCTGGTCGACCTCGGCGATCTCGGCGAAGTCGACCTGGCCGGTGACCTGGCCGGTGGCCGGGTCGTGGATGTCGCCGCGGCGGGGCGCGGTTCCGGCGGTGGCGACGTACTGGCCGCCGATCCAGTGGGTGATGTGCTTGCTGCTCAAGGTCTCTGCCTCCGATGTCCACGGATGTCCCGCGCTCGTTCTCCAGTCTGCGCGGGAGGACGGGCCCGCTCAACGAGCACCCTGACGGAGAAGCGCGATTCACCCTTACAGGTCGTCGGCGGGGTCCGATCCGCGTCCGGCCCCGGCCCCGGGTTCGACGCCGGGCTCGAACCCGGGCTCGGACTCCGACTCGACGCGGTCCAGGTAGGGGTCGTGCAGGCCGTCGGCGAGTTCGGTGGTCTCCAGCAGGTCGAGGCGCAGGTCCTGGGCCCAGGACTCGGCCCACTGCCGGGTGCCGGCGGCGTCGGTCTCGGGTTGCAGCAGGGCGGCGGCGCTCTCCAGCCGGTCGGCGAGCGTGCGGGTGGTGAAGTCCGCTTCGGAATCGAACGCGCTTGTCAGGGCGAGGAGTTCGCCTTCGCTGCGGTGCGCGGTGAGGGCGTGCAGGCCGCGCAGGTCGGCGGGCAGGGCGCGCTCGCAGAGGGTGAGGACGGCGAGCGCGGCGGTGTCGTCCAGCGCGGCGACGGGGACGGGGGCCCCGGGCGGGAGGGTCGGCAGGTGGTGCAGCGGTTCGCGGCGCAGTTCGACGCCGAGGTGCGCCGGGACCGCCGCCCCGTCGAGGGGCGGTTCGCCCGTGGTGGCGGTGAGCTGGCACCGGCGCGCGCTGCCGGGCGGTTCCTGGACGCGGTGTCCGGCGGCGCGCAGGGTTTCGGCGAGCCCGGCGGCGAGGTCGGCGAGCGGGGGGCCGCCGGCGCTGACCAGCAGCAGGTCGGTGCCGCGGACGGGAGCGGCCAGTCCGTACAGGCGCAGCGCGTCGGGGCCGGCCAGGGCGAGGGCGTGCGCCAGGCAGTACGACTGGGCGTCGGCGAGCAGTACGGCCCGGGCCCGGTCGGCCTCGCGGTCGACGTCCCGTTCCGCGTCCCGGTCGGCGGCACGATCGGCCTCCCGGTCGGCAGCGCGCCCGGCAGCGGGGTCGACGGCAGTGTCGGCGGTAGCGGTACTGGTGTCGTCCATGGCGACAGTCTGTCCCGTCCGCTTCCCTTCAGCCCTGTTGCGGCCTGCGCAGGTGCGCGGCGGCGTCGTGCAGGGCGAGTTCGAGGGCGCGGGGGTCGACGAGCCGTCCGCCGGGGTGCGGGGGGATCAGCCAGTGCGGGCCGCGGGTGGGGCGGGTGGGGTGCGGGACGGCGATCCAGGTGCCGTCGCCGGAGGCGCGGATGCCGGTGCCGGTCCAGCGTTCGGCGGTGCCGACGGGGACGAGGAAGCCGACGGTGTCGCCGTCGGGGTCCTCCAGGACGGGTCCGCCGCCGATCCGGTCGAGCAGGGCGGCGGCGGGGCGGCCGAGCGGGCCGGGGGCGTGCAGGACGTCCCAGCGGCGGCCAGCGGGGAGCAGGGCGAGGCCGAAGCGGGTGCGTTCCCAGGCGGTGCGGCAGGCGTCGGGGTCGGGGGCGGCGGCGGCCAGCCAGTGCAGGGCGCTGGGGTGGCGGGTGGTGCTCACGTGCGGTTCCTCGTCTCTCCCGGGTGGCGGGCGGCGGGCGGGTGCCTGCTGTCGTCACCCGGGAGAGCGGGGTACCGGGGTTCTCTTACACGGGATCGCGGGCGGGCCCGGGGAGTCGCCCGGCGGGGCCGCGGTCGGCGGCCGCGGTCAGCGGTCGCCGAAGATCGTGCGGTGCCAGTCCTTGCGGGCGACGGCGGTGGTGTCGAACATGACGTGCTTGACCTGGGTGTACTCGTCGAGCGAGTACTGCGACATGTCCTTGCCGTAGCCGGACGCCTTGTAACCGCCGTGCGGCATCTCGCTGATGATCGGGATGTGGTCGTTCACCCAGACGCAGCCGGCCGCGATCTCGCGGGTGGCGCGCAGCGAGCGGTGGACGTCGCGGGTCCAGGCGGAGGCGGCCAGGCCGTAGGGGGTGTCGTTGGCGAGGCGCAGGCCCTCCTCGTCGCCGTCGAAGGGCAGCACGACGAGCACGGGGCCGAAGATCTCGCCCTGGACGACCTCGCTGTCCTGGGCGGCGCCGGTGATCAGGGTGGGGCGGTGGTAGGCGCCGAGCGAGAGGTCGGTGCCGTCGTGGCCCTTGCCGGTGGCGGCGCCGCCGGTGACGACGGTGGCGTAGGAGCGGGCGCGCTCGACGAAGCCGGCGACGCGGTCGCGGTGGGTGAAGGAGACCAGCGGGCCCATGTCGGTCTGCGGGTTCAGCGGGTCGCCGAGCCGGATGCCCCGGTACAGCTCGGCGACGCCGGCCACGAAGGCGTCGTACAGCGGGCGCTGGACGTAGGCGCGGGTGGCGGCGGTGCAGTCCTGGCCGCTGTTGATCAGGGAGGCGGCGACGGCGCCGTGCACGGCGGCGTCGAGGTCGGCGTCGTCGAAGACCACGAAGGGGGCCTTGCCGCCGAGTTCGAGGTGGGTGCGCTTGACGGTGGCGGTGGCGATCTCGGCGACCCGCCGGCCGACGGCGGTGGAGCCGGTGAAGGACACCATGGCGACGTCGGGGTGGCCGATCAGGTGCTCGCCGGCGGTGCGTCCGGCGCCGGTGACGACGTTGACGACGCCGTCGGGGATGCCCGCGGCGGTGCAGGCGCGGGCGAACATCAGCGAGGTCAGCGGGGTGATCTCGGCGGGCTTGAGGACGATGGTGTTGCCCGCGGCGATCGCCGGGAGGATCTTCCAGGCGGCCATCTGCAGCGGGTAGTTCCAGGGCGCGATGCTGCCGACCACGCCGACGGCCTCGCGGCGCACGTACGAGGTGTGGTCGCCGCTGTACTCGCCGGCCGCCTTGCCCTCCAGGTTGCGGGCGGCGCCGGCGAAGAACGCGGTGTTGTCGACGGTGCCGGGGACGTCGAACTCGGTGGAGAGCTTGATCGGCTTGCCGGTCTGCGCGGTCTCCACCCGGGCGAAGTCCCCGGCGTGCTCGGCGAGGATGCCGGCGAGCCGGTTCAGCGCCTCGGAGCGGGTGCCGGGGGTGGCGCCGGACCACTCGGGGAGGGCGGCGCGGGCGGCAGCGACGGCGGTGTCGACGTCGGCGGTGGTGGCGAGCTCGACCTGCTGGACGGTGGCGCCGTTCGCGGGGTTGACCACGGCGAAGGGTTCACCGCCGGAGCCCCGGGTCGGGCGGCCCGCGATGTGCTGCGCGCCGTCGTTGAAGCTGGTCAGGTCCATGAGTTGCCTCCATTGCCTACTCGACCCGGCCGACGATGCCTCGGTTCGGGTGCCCGGGGCAAGCGTCACTCAGCAACGGGCCGACCGAAGGGCCTTACACGCTGCAAGGTCGCCCGTGGGTGACAGGGCGTCGCCGTCGAGCATGATTGACCTGACACCCTGAGAACCCCCCGGAGGTACCCGCGATGCTCCCCACCGTCGCCCGCGTGCTCGACCTCGACGTGATGCGGCGCGGTCTGCCCCAGGTGGTGGCCGGGGCGGGGGCGCTGGAGCGCCCGGTGCGCTGGGTGCACGTGAGCGAGCTGCCGGACGTGGCGGGGGTGCTGCGCGGCGGCGAGCTGGTGCTGTCGACCGGCATCGCGTTGCCGGAGGACCGGGACGGGCTGGCCCGGTACGTGCGGGAGCTGGCCGAGGTCGGGGTGGCGGGGCTGGTGATCGAGTTCGGCCGCCGGTACTTCGACTCGCTGCCGCGGGCGCTGGTGGCGGCGGCGGAGCGGCACGGCCTGCCGCTGGTGGTGCTGCGCCGGGAGCTGAGGTTCGTCGCGGTGACCGAGGCGGTGCACGCGCTGGTGGTGAACGCGCAGCTGGAGCAGTTGCGGGTGTCGGAGGCGGTGCACCAGGTGTTCAACGAGCTGGCGACGGAGGGGGCGGAGCCCGCCGAGGTGGTGCGGCAGGTGGCCCGGATGGCGGGCGCGCCGGTGGTGCTGGAGAACCTGGCGCACCAGGTGCTGGCGCACGACCCGGCGGGGCGCGGCGAGCAGGAGCTGCTGGAGAACTGGGAGCACCGTTCGCGCGGCGTCCACCCGCCGGGCCGCACCGGCTACGACCCGCGTTCGGGCTGGCTGGTGACCACGGTGGGCGCGCGCGGCCAGGACTGGGGGCGGCTGGTGCTGGTGGACGAGCCGGTGCCGCTCCCCCGGGACGTGCCGCACCCGCACGCGATGCTGCTGGAGCGCGGCGCGGCGACGCTGGCGCTGAACCGGCTGGTGGTGCGCGACCGGGAGTCGCTGGAGCGGCAGACCCACCGCACCCTGCTGTCGGGCATCCTGACGCACGCGCTGACGGTCTCCGAGGTGGCGCTGCGGGCGCAGGCGCTGGGCGTGCCGCTGGAGGGCCGCCGGCTGGTGGGCGTGGTGCTGCGGCAGCGGCAGGGTCCGCTGCCGGCGGCGCTGGAGGCGCAGGCCCGGCTGCGGGACTTCACCGAGCTGGCGGCGACCGCGATCCGCACCTCGCGGCTGTCGGCGCTGGTGGGCGCGCTGGACGACGAGGGGGTGGGCCTGCTGGTGGCGCTCGGTTCGCAGCAGGACGAGCACGTCGCGCTGGAGTCGTTCGCGGCGGCGCTGCGCCGGCTGTCGGCGGAGGCGGGCCGGGACGGTTCGGCGGACGGGCCGGTGGTGGCGGTGGGTTCCTCGGTGGGTTCGGTCCGGGACGCCCGGCGCACCCTGCTGGAGGCCACCCAGGTCGCGGACGCGGCGCTGCACGACGCGCCGGGCGGCCGGGCCGCGTACTACCGCCTGCCGGACGTCCGGCTGCGCGGCCTGCTGCACCTGCTGCGCGACGACGAGCGCTTGCAGACGTACGTGGAGCGGGAGTTGGGGCCGCTGCTGGCGTACGACGCGGAGCACGGCGGGCAGTTGGTGCAGATGCTGCGGATCTACCTGGAGCAGGGGCGCAACAAGTCGGCGGCGGCGGACGCCGCGCACCTGTCGCGTCCGTCCTTCTACGACCGGCTGCACAAGGTGGAGCGGATCCTGGGTGTGGACCTCGACCAGGTGGAGTCCTGCCTGTCGCTGCACGTGGCGCTGCTGGCGCTGGACGCGGTGCGCCGCTGACCCGGGGTCGGCGGCGCGTCCGGGCGGCGGGTCAGCGCGGGCCGAGGGCGACCAGCGCGGCGAGCTCCTTCGGGTGGACCTCCAGCGCGGCCAGCGAGCCGTCCGCGAAGTGCAGGTCGACGCGCGAGGAGATCCAGGTGTGCCGGGGTTCGACCCGGACCAGGTGGGCGTGGGGCAGTTCGCCGAGCACCCGCGCGCCGCGGCGGTCGGCGAGGGTGCGGCCGGGGGTGTTGGTGCCGCTGCCGGCGAGCAGGATCCGCCGGTCGGTGAAGACCAGCAGCACGTCGTCGTTCTCGTGGTCGTTGTCGGCGGCGCGCACCGCGCGGGCGAACCCTCCGGCCTGGCTCTCCCAGCCGCGGGTGAGGCCGCGGCCGCGGAGGAGCCGGCGGAAGGTGCGGATCAGGCCCCAGGTGCAGTCCTCCAGCAGGTCGGAGACGGACTCGCCGAAGTCGAACACCAGGGAGAGGCAGCCGATCCCGGCGTCGGCGGCCCGGCCGAAGCGCTCCTTGCGGTAGCGGCGCGGGGGCCGGCGGATCAGGTCGGACAGGTCGGCGTCCACGATGCCGTGCACCCGTTCGCCGGGGACCGGCAGGTGGGCCACCTCGGGCAGGTGCTCGCCGCCGTACGGGAGGGCGCCCTGGAACTGCGGTGCGCCGTACGGGGGGTGGCTCATCGGGTCGCCTCCCCGGCGCGGGCGCGGACCGCCGCGGGCCGCTCCCGCCGCCCTGACCGGACGTGAAAAACCCGTTCCCCCACGGCGTCCCCACCTTCGTACCGAGATTCAGCCGGTCATCGTACAGATCCCGGCCGGGTGCGCCGGCGGCTCCCGGTAACGCCGCGGGCCCCGGACGGCGGTCCGGGGCCCGCGCTGCCGACGCGGGGTCAGCCGGTGTGGGCGTCGGTGAGGGTGAGCACCTCGTCCAGCACCGCCAGGCCCGCCTTGGCCTCCTCCGCGCTGACGTTGCACGGCGGCACCACGTGGAAGCGGTTCATGTTGGTGAACGGCCACAGGCCGCGCTGCTTGCAGGCCGCCGCGAGCTGCGCCATCGGCGCGTTGTCGGCGCCGGCCGCGTTGTACGGCACCAGCGGCTCGCGGGTCTCCCGGTCCTTCACCAGGTCCAGCGCCCAGAACACGCCCAGGCCGCGCACCTCGCCGATCGAGGGGTGGCGCTCGGCCAGCTCGCGCAGGCCGGGGCCGAGCACGCTCTCGCCGATCAGCTTGGCGTTCTCCACGATGCCCTCCTCGGCCATCGTGTTGATCGTCGCCACCGCGGAGGCGCAGGCCAGCGGGTGGCCCGAGTAGGTCAGGCCGCCCGGGAACGCCTTCTGCGCGAAGGTCTCCGCGATCGCGCCGGAGATCGCCACGCCGCCCAGCGGCAGGTAGCCGGAGTTGACGCCCTTGGCGAAGGTCAGCAGGTCGGGCGTGATCCCCCAGTGGTCGGCGGCGAACCACTCGCCGGTGCGGCCGAACCCGGCCATCACCTCGTCCAGGATGAACACGATCCCGTAGCGGTCGCAGATCTCCCGCACGCCCGCCAGGTACCCGGCCGGCGGCACCAGGACGCCCGCGGTGCCGACCACGGTCTCCAGGATGATCGCCGCGACGGTGCCCGGGCCCTCGAACGCGAGGGTCTGCTCCAGGTGCGCGAGCGCGCGCTCGCACTCCTGGGCCTCGTTCTCGGCGTGGAAGTTCGAGCGGTACGGGTACGGGCCCCAGAAGTGCACGATGCCCGAGACGCCCGCCTCGTTCGCCCAGCGGCGCGGGTCACCGGTCAGGGCGATCGCGTTGGCGGTGGCGCCGTGGTACGAGCGGTAGGTGGAGAGCACCTTGTGCCGGCCGGTGTGCAGCCGGGCCATCCGGATCGCGTTCTCGTTCGCCTCGGCGCCGCCGTTGGTGAAGAAGATCTTGTCCAGGTCGCCCGGGGTGCGCTCGGCGATCAGCCGGGCGGCCTCGCTGCGCGACTCCTCGGCGAAGCCCGGGGCGATGGTGCACAGTTGCGCGGCCTTCGCCTGGATCGCGGCGACCACCTTCGGGTGCTGGTGGCCGATGTTGGTGTTCACCAGTTGCGAGGAGAAGTCCAGGTAGCGGTTGCCGTCGTAGTCCCAGAAGTAGGAGCCCTCGGCACCGGCCACCGCGAGGGGGTCGATCAGTGCCTGGGCGGACCACGAGTGGAAGACGTGCGCGCGGTCGGCGGCCTTGACGGCCCGCCCGGCTGCCGGGTCAGCGGTGGGAGTGCTCATGCGACCAGGGTAGGGAGGGCACCCCGCACCGGGCAGCTTCATCCTGTCACGCGAGTCGCGCGCCGCCCTGACAGGGTGGAAGGCCGGGGCGCGGGGAGACCCTCCCCGCGCCCCGGCGAACGTCCGCGACTCGGATCAGATCGCGGTCATGACGTGCTTGATCCGGGTGTAGTCCTCGAAGCCGTAGGACGACAGGTCCTTGCCGTAACCGGACTTCTTGAAGCCGCCGTGCGGCATCTCGGCGACCAGCGGGATGTGGGTGTTGATCCACACGCAGCCGAAGTCCAGCCGGCGGGACATCCGCATCGCGCGGGCGTGGTCCTTGGTCCACACCGAGGAGGCGAGCGCGTACTCGACGCCGTTGGCGTACTCGACGGCCTGCTCCTCGTCGGTGAACTTCTGCACGGTGATGACCGGGCCGAAGACCTCGTTCTGGATGATCTCGTCGTCCTGCTGCAGGCCGGAGACCACGGTGGCCGCCCAGAAGTAGCCCTTGTCGCCGACCCGGTGGCCGCCGGCCTCGACCTTGGCGTGCGCGGGCAGGCGCTCGATGAAGCCGGCCACCTGCTGGAGCTGGTTGGCGTTGTTGAGCGGGCCGTAGAGCACGTCCTCGTCGTCGACGCCGCCGGTCCTGGTGTCGGCGGCGGCCTTGGCGAGGGCCTCGACGAAGGCGTCGTGGATCGACTCGTGCACCAGGACGCGGGTGGCGGCGGTGCAGTCCTGGCCGGCGTTGAAGTAGCCCGCCACCGAGATGCCCTCGACGGCCTCGGCGATGTCGGCGTCCTCGAAGACCACGACCGGGGCCTTGCCGCCGAGCTCCAGGTGGACCCGCTTGACGTCCTTCGCGGCGGACTCGGCGACCTGCATGCCGGCCCGGACCGAGCCGGTGATGGAGGCCATCGCCGGGGTGCGGTGCTCGACCATCAGGCGGCCGGTCTCCCGGTCGCCGCAGATCACGTTGAAGACGCCGGCCGGCAGGTCGAGGTCCTTCAGCACGCCGCCGATGATCTCGGCCAGCAGCACGGTGGAGGCGGGGGTGGTGTCGGAGGGCTTGAGCACCACGGCGTTGCCCGCGGCGATCGCCGGGGCGAACTTCCACACCGCCATCATCATCGGGTAGTTCCACGGGGCGACCTGCGCGCAGACGCCGACCGGCTCGCGGCGGACGATCGAGGTCATCCCGTCCATGTACTCGCCCGCGGCCTTGCCCTCCAGCAGGCGGGCGGCGCCGGCGAAGAAGCGCAGCTGGTCGACCATCGGGCCGATCTCCTCGGAGAGGGTCAGCGCGCGCGGCTTGCCGGTGTTGCGGACCTCGGCGTCGACGATCTCGTCGGCCCGCGCCTCGACCGCGTCGGCGACCTTGAGCAGCAGCTTCTGCCGGGTGGAGGGGGTGGAGTCCCGCCAGAGGGGGAACGCGGCGGCCGCGGCGGCCATCGCGGCGTCCACGTCGGCCGCGCCGGAGAGCGGGGAGGTCGCGTAGACCTCGCCCGTGGTCGGGTCGACGACGTCGAGCGTGCGGCCGTCCGCCGCGTCGACGAACTCGCCGTTGATGTAGTTGCGCAGCGTACGAAGCTCGCTCACGGTCTCTCCTCGGTCTGGGCCTGCGTCGTTGCAGCCCCGGGCGTCAGGTTACTCCCGGGTCCAGGTGGCCACGGCATGTCAGCGACAAGCCACGATCGACGGCGTGCAGGCTCGCGCGTGTACGTAGCCAGGGTACCCACTCGGCTTTCGGTATCGACAGGGGCTTGCTTCCGACACCACGCTTTCCGCGCCCGATCTTCGGATCGGCGACGAAATCAGCAGCACGGCCGCTTGCGATTGCGCCGCCCGTCAGGCACAGTGGCGGCGTGGCCAACCGCGACCGGAACGCCAGCGTTCCCCTCGACGCCTCCTCCAAGGCGATCATCGAGCAGCTCCAGGAGGACGGGCGCCGTCCGTACGCCGCCATCGGCAAGGCCGTGGGCCTGTCCGAGGCGGCCGTCCGGCAGCGCGTCCAGAAGCTGCTCGACCAGGGCGTGATGCAGATCGTCGCCGTGACCGACCCCCTCACCGTCGGGTTCACCCGCCAGGCGATGGTGGGCATCCGCGTGGAGGGCGACATCGAACCGGTCGCCGACGCGCTGGCCGCCTTCGACGAGGTCGACTACGTGGTGTGCACCGCGGGTTCGTTCGACCTCCTCGCCGAGCTGGTGTGCGAGGACGACGAGCACCTTCTCGAACTGATCAACAAGCGCATCCGCTCGCTTCCCGGCGTGCGGAGCACCGAGAGCTTCGTTTACCTGAAGCTCCGGAAACAGACCTACACCTGGGGCACCCGATGACAGCCGACCCGGCCCAGAAGGACCTTTCCAAGACCGCCTACGACCACCTGTGGATGCACTTCACCCGCATGTCGTCGTACGAGAACTCCCCCGTGCCGACGATCGTCAGGGGCGAGGGCACCTACGTCTGGGACGACAAGGGCCGCAAGTACCTCGACGGCCTGGCCGGCCTGTTCGTGGTGCAGGCGGGCCACGGCCGCGAGGAGCTCGCCGAGGCCGCCGCCAAGCAGGCCAAGGAACTGGCCTTCTTCCCGGTGTGGAGCTACGCCCACCCCAAGGCCGTCGAGCTGGCGGAGCGCCTGGCGAACTACGCCCCGGGCGACCTGAACAAGGTGTTCTTCTCCACCGGTGGCGGCGAGGCCGTCGAGACCGCGTGGAAGCTGGCCAAGCAGTACTTCAAGCTGACCGGCAAGCCGACCAAGTACAAGGTCATCTCCCGCGCCGTCGCCTACCACGGCACCCCGCAGGGCGCGCTGTCGATCACCGGCCTGCCGGGCCTGAAGGCCCCGTTCGAGCCGCTGGTGCCGGGCACCCACAAGGCCCCGAACACCAACATCTACCGCGCCCCGGCGTTCCTGGCCGGCCCCGACGGCACCGTCGACCCGGAGGCGTACGGCCGCTGGGCCGCCGACGAGATCGAGCAGGCCATCCTCTTCGAGGGCCCCGAGACCGTCGCCGCCGTCTTCGTCGAGCCGGTGCAGAACGCCGGCGGCTGCTTCCCGCCGCCGCCCGGGTACTTCCAGCGCCTGCGCGAGATCTGCGACCGCCACGACGTGCTGCTGGTCTCGGACGAGGTCATCTGCGCCTTCGGCCGCCTCGGCACCATGTTCGGCGCCGACAAGTTCGGCTACGTTCCGGACATGATCACCTGCGCCAAGGGCATGACCTCGGGCTACTCCCCGATCGGCGCCACGATCATCTCGGACCGCATCGCCGAGCCGTTCTACAAGGGCGACAACACCTTCCTGCACGGCTACACCTTCGGCGGCCACCCGGTCTCCTCCGCGGTGGCGCTGGCCAACCTCGACATCTTCGAGCGCGAGGGCCTGAACCAGCACGTCCTCGACAACGAGTCGAAGTTCCTGGCCACCCTGAACAAGCTGCGCGACCTGCCGATCGTCGGCGACGTCCGCGGCAACGGGTACTTCTACGGCATCGAGCTCGTCAAGGACAAGGTCACCAAGGAGTCGTTCAACGACGACGAGGTCGAGCGCGTCCTGTACGGCTTCCTGTCCAAGGCCCTGTTCGACAACGGCCTGTACTGCCGCGCCGACGACCGCGGCGACCCGGTCGTCCAGCTGGCCCCGCCGCTGATCTCCGACCAGTCGACCTTCGACGAGATCGAGCAGATCCTGCGGACCAGCCTCTCCGACGCGTGGCAGAAGATCTGATCCTCCTTCCCCACCCTCCACCGAAGGGCGGCCCCGGCACCTCACCGCCGGGACCGCCCTTCGGCGCACCCGGCCGCCGGCGGGGTGAATCTGCCGTCCGACACGCCGTTTTCGCGGTGGTTCGTCCTGATCGGAGCAGTGCGGCGCGCCCGCGCCACCGCCCGATCGTTCTAATCTGACGACTGTCATATCCCCGTCGGCACCTGGATGGATCTCATGTCAGCGGCCCCGCCCGACAACGACGTGCTCTGGGCCCGAGGGATCGTCAAGTCCCACCACGGCACACCCGCCCTGCGCGGCGTCTCGCTGGGCGTCCGCGAGGGCGAGATGCTCGCCGTCACCGGCCCGCGCGGCTCCGGCAAGTCCACCCTGCTCGGCTGCCTGTCCGCGCAGCTCCCGGTCGACGAGGGCGAGGTCTGGTTCCACAGCTCCCCCGTGCACACCCTGGGCCGGGCCGGGCGCGAGAAGCTCCGCCGCGAGCGCTTCGGCTACGTCGGCCCCGAACCGCACCTGGTGCCGGAGCTGACGGCCCGGGAGAACGTCGCCCTCCCGCTGCTGCTGGCCGGCGCCGGCCACCGGGCCGCGTACCGGGCCGCCGGCGAGTGGCTGGAGCGCCTCGACGTCGCCGAGTGCGCCAAGCTGCGGCCCGCCGACCTGCGGCAGGACCTCCGCCAGCGGATCGCGGTCGCCCGCGCCCTGGCCCCCCAGCCGCCGGTGGTCTTCGCCGACGACCCCACCGCCCCGCTGCACCACGACGCCCGCGAGCAGGTCATGCGGATACTGACCAGCGCCGCCCGCTCCCACCGGCTGACCCTCGTCCTGGCCACCCACGACCCGGCGCTCGCCCGGCACGCCGACCGCACCGTGCGGCTGGTCGACGGCCTGCTCGCGACCGGCCGGGCCGCCGAATCCGCCGAGCCCGTCGCCGCCACCGGGCACTGAGAGGTTGCCGTGTACTACCTCAGACTCGCCCGCGGCTACCGCGCCCTCGACCTCGCCCGCTGGCTGCTCACCGCGACCGCCGCCGCCGTGGTCGCCGCCTTCCTGCTGCGCGCCCTGGGCCGCGCGCTGAACGGCACCGGGGGCAACCTCGAACGGCTGCTCTGGTGCCTGCCGCCGCTGGCCGCCGTCGCCTGGTTCGCCGCCGCGGCGGCCCGCGCCGTCCCGGCCCAGCACCCCGAGCGGATCACCGGCCTCACCGCCGCCGGCGCCGGTCCGGCCCGGATCCGGCTGCTGGTGGCCGGTGAGATCGCGCTCGCCTGCGCGCTCGGCTCCGCGTTCACCCTGCTGCTGTTCCTGATCCTGCGCAACGACATCGCCGGGCCCTCGCTCGCCCCCGACCTCGGCATGGGCGTCCCGTTGCCCCCCGCCGCCCCGGTCGCCCTGCTCGCGGTCCTCCCGCTGGTCGCCGGCGTCTCCGCCGCCTGCGCGATCCGCTTCCCGGAGAGCCTCCCGGGCCGGCCCGCCGAGCCCGTCCGCACCCGGTACGCCCCGCTGCGGCTGCTGCTGCCCGTGCCGGTGCTGCTCGCCGGGCTCGGCCTGGAGCTCTACGGGCTGCGCCCCGACGCGACCGACGCCGAACGCACCCTCGCCCTCCCCGGCGGGCTCCCCGCCACCAGCCCCGCGCTGCTCATCGGCTGGGCGCTCACCGCCGTCGCCCTCGGCCTGTGGACCGGCCCGCTGCTGGCCCTCGCCGGACGGCTGCTCGCGCTGCGCCGGCCCGAGCCGCTGCGCCTGCTGGCCGGCCGCGGCCTCACCGCCCGGGCCCGCGGCCTCGGCACCCCGCTGGCCGTCCTCACCGCGCTCCTCGCGCTGCTGCTGGTCGCCTGGCGCAACTGGGCCCGGACCGACACCGAGGTGCCCGTCCTCACCCTGGTCGAGGGCGCCCTCGTCCTCGCCTGCGCGGTCGCGGCCCTCGCCGCCCGGCTGCACGAACTGCGCGCCGACCGCCGCCCGGCCCTCGACGCGCTCGACCGCCTCGGCACCCCGACCGGCCTGCTCGCCGGCACGGCCGCCCTGCGCGCGCTCGCCGCGGGCGGCGTGCTGCTGCTGACCGGCGGGCTGACCGTGCTGCTCTGCCCGCTGCTGTGACGGCGGGCGACGCGACGGGGCCCGGGGAGGACGCGTCCTCCCCGGGCCCCGGTCGTTCCCGCAGCGCTCAGCCCGCGGCGGCCAGCTGCCCGCAGGCGCCGTCGATCTCCTGGCCGCGGGTGTCGCGGACGGTGGTGGGCACGCCGTGCGCCTGCAGGCGGCGGACGAACTCGCGCTCGTCCTCCGGGCGGGAGGCCGTCCACTTCGAACCCGGCGTCGGGTTGAGCGGGATCAGGTTCACGTGCACCCGGCGGTTCTTGATCAGCCGGCCGAGCAGGTCCGCGCGCCACGCCTGGTCGTTGATGTCCTTGATCAGCGCGTACTCGATGGACACCCGGCGGCCGGACTTCTCCGCGTAGTTCCACGCGGCGTCCAGCACCTCGTCGACCTTCCAGCGGGTGTTGACCGGCACCAGCTCGTCGCGCAGTTCGTCGTCCGGCGCGTGCAGCGACAGCGCGAGGCGGCAGCTCAGGCCCTCGTCCGCGAAGCGGTGCATGGCCGGGACCAGGCCGACGGTGGAGACGGTGATGCCGCGCTGGGAGAGGCCGAAGCCGTCCGGCGCCGGGTCGGTGAGGCGGCGGATCGCCGACAGCACCCGGTTGTAGTTGGCCAGCGGCTCGCCCATGCCCATGAACACCACGTTCGACAGCCGGGCCTCGCCGCCGGGGACGGCCCCGGACTTCAGGTCGCGCATGCCGGACGCGATCTGCTCGACGATCTCCCCGGTGGACAGGTTGCGGGTCAGCCCCGCCTGCCCGGTCGCGCAGAACGGGCAGTTCATGCCGCAGCCGGCCTGCGAGCTGATGCACATCGTGACGCGGTCCGGGTAGCGCATCAGCACCGACTCGACCAGCGTGCCGTCGAACAGCTTCCACAGCGTCTTGCGGGTGGCGTCGTCGTCGCAGGACACGTGCCGCACCACGGACATCAGCTCGGGCAGCAGCGCCTCGGTCAGCTTCGTCCGGCTCGCCGCCGGAATGTCCGTCCAGGTCTCCGGGTCCGCGGACATCCGCCCGAAGTAGTGGTTCGACAGTTGCTTCGCGCGGAACGGCTGTTCGCCCAGCTCGGCGACGGCCTCCTTGCGCTCGGCAGGGCTGAGGTCGGCGAGGTGTCGCGGGGGCTTGGCGCCACGCGGCGCGACAAAGGTCAGTTCTCCGGGCTTAGGCATGGTCCGTCCAGTGTCTCAGATCCGGGGAACCGGTCCGCGTCCCCTGGGCGGCCCATGGAGTTGAACGCGTTCAAATCATCTGGGACGATCATCTCCGGCGAGGGACGGGCGCTCCGTCCGCCGAAGAGGACTGGGGGTCCCGATGCCGGACGACGAGGAGCAGGCGGCCGGAGCGAGGACGCGGGCGGGCCACCCGGTGCACCTCTGGCGGTGCTCCGTGGCCTGGGCCGCCTGCACGACGCCCACCCCCTGGCTCGCGGTCCTCGCCTTCGCCGGGTCCCCGCTCTCCTGGGGGGCGATCCTGCTGGGCGGCAGCGGCAGCCTCCTGTACGGCGCCCACCTCGGGCACCGTAGGGCGTGGCTGCCCTCGCTCCTCGCGGTGGACGCCGCCGCGCTCCTCCTCATCGTGGAGGCGGTCTGCCTCACCGGGCCGATCGACGACATCGGCGTCGCGATCTCGAAGGGGGTGCCCGCCGGAATGGGGCTCGCGGCGTTCGCCGTGCTGCCGCTGGCCGCCGGTCTGCTCCTCGGGTGGGCCCCGTCCTGCCTCCGGGACCTGCGGAAGCGCTGCTCCCGGCCCCGTCGGCGGCCCGCCCTCCGGTGACGCGGACGGCCCCCGGACGCGGTGGCGTCACGGGGGCCGTCCGAACCGACTCGTCCGGTGCTCAGCTGCCGACGAAGACCGCGAGCAGCAGCCAGACCACCGGGGCGGTGGGCAGCAGGGAGTCCAGCCGGTCCATGATGCCGCCGTGGCCGGGGAGCAGGGTGCCCATGTCCTTGATGCCGAGGTCACGCTTGATCATCGACTCGGCGAGGTCGCCCAGGGTCGCGGTGACGGCGGCGCAGCCGCCCAGGATCAGGCCCTGCCACCAGCTGCCGTCGTCGATCAGGTACTCCATCAGCAGCGCGCCCGCGATCATCGACAGGCCGATGCCGCCGGCCAGGCCCTCGCGGGTCTTGCCGGGGCTGATGGACGGCGCGAGCTTGTTGCGGCCGAACTTGTAGCCCACGGCGTACGCGCCGGTGTCGGAGCAGACGGTGACCACCAGGAACAGCAGGATCCGCCAGGCGCCGTCGTCCGCGGCCAGGATCAGCGCGACGAAGGTGGCCAGGAACGGCACGTAGAAGGCGGTGAAGACACCGGCCGTTATGTCGCGCAGGTAGTTCTCCGGCGGGGTCGCCATCCGGGCGACCATCATCGCCAGGCCGGTCACCGCGAGGATCGCGGCGGCCCACTGGCCGCCCTCGAAGTAGCCGGTGACGACCATGCCGACGCCGCCGATCAGCAGCGGGACCTGCGGGACGCGGACGTCCTTGCGCTCGGCCAGCCGACTGGTGAGCTCCCAGATGCCGACGGCCACGGCGGCCGCGACGACCACCATGAAGACCGCCTTGACCACGAACAGCGAGGCCGCGATGACCGCCCCGAGTCCGACGCCCACGCCTATCGCGGCGGGCAGGTTGCGGCCGCCGCGCGGCTTGCGGGGCTGCTGGTCGGTCTGGGCCACGGGGCTCTCCTGGGCGGGGGGCATGAACTGAGTCTGTGCCGCGCCGCCCCCTCGCCATGCCGGGGGCCGCCGCGCGTGACCCGTTTGGTGTCGGCCGGGTCGGGCCACCGGTGCCGTCCCGGTCGGAGCGGGTTCGGGCCCGGGTGGAACCGCGCCCCGGGCCGGGCGGTCGAGCCGCCGGTCCGGGGCGCTGCGGGCTGGGTCCGGATCAGACCTCGAGCAGCTCGGCTTCCTTGTGCTTGAGCAGCTCGTCGACCTGCGCCACGAACTTGGCGGTCAGGTCGTCGAGCTCCTTCTCGCCGCGGCGGCCGTCGTCCTCGCCGATCTCCTTGTCCTTGACCAGCTTGTCGATCGCGTCCTTCGCCTTGCGGCGGATCGAGCGGACCGAGACCTTGGCGTCCTCGCCCTTGCCGCGGGCCTGCTTGATGTACTCGCGGCGGCGCTCCTCGGTGAGCTGCGGGAGCACCACCCGGATGACGGAGCCGTCGTTCGACGGGTTGACGCCCAGGTCCGAGTCGCGGATCGCGGTCTCGATGGCCTTCAGCGCGGTCTTGTCGAACGGGGTGACCATGGCCATCCGCGGCTCCGGAACGGAGAACGAGGCCAGCTGGTTGATCGGCGTCAGGGCACCGTAGTACTCCGCGACGATCTTGGCGAACATCGCCGGGTGCGCGCGCCCGGTGCGGATGGCGGCGAGGTCGTCCTTGGCGACGCCCACGGCCTTCTCCATCTTCTCCTCGGCTTCGAGGAGGGTCTCATCGATCACTGTCTGCTCCCTGTCCGGTTCATCTGCTGTTGTCCCGTCCCGGTGCCCCGGACGGCTGTTGCTGCTCGGAGCCCCGACGCCTAGGCCCGGGCGGAATCCTCGCTGATGAGTGTGCCGATCTTCTCACCCTTGACCGCACGGGCGATATTGCCCTCGGCGAGCAGCTCGAAGACCAGGATCGGCAGCCCGTTGTCCTTGCACAGGGTGATCGCGGTGAGGTCGGCGACCTTGAGGTCGCGGGAGATCACCTCGGTGTAGTCCAGCGCGTCGAACCGGACCGCGGCGGGGTTGGTGCGCGGGTCGGCGTCGTAGACGCCGTCCACGCCGTTCTTGCCCATCAGCAGGACGTCGGCGTGGATCTCCAGGGCGCGCTGCACGGCGGTGGTGTCGGTGGAGAAGTACGGCATGCCCATCCCGGCGCCGAAGATCACCACGCGACCCTTCTCCAGGTGCCGGATGGCGCGCAGCGGCAGGTACGGCTCGGCGACCTGGCCCATGGTGATGGCGGTCTGCACCCGGGTCTCCATGCCCTCCTTGATCAGGAAGTCCTGGAGCGCGAGGCAGTTCATCACCGTGCCGAGCATGCCCATGTAGTCGGAGCGGGCCCGGTCCATGCCGCGCTGCTGGAGCTCGGCGCCGCGGAAGAAGTTGCCGCCGCCGATGACGATGGCGACCTCCGTGCCGGCCCGGACCACCGTGGCGATCTCGCGGGCGATGGCGTGCACCACGTCCGGGTCGACGCCGAGGCCGCCTCCGCCGGCGAACGCCTCGCCGGACAGCTTGAGCAGTACCCGGCGGCGTGCACCGCCCGGCGCGGTCTCCTGCGTCTCCTGCATGGACTTTCTCCTTCTCCGCCTGCTGGTCAGCAGATCTGCAAAGTGCTGGTCACGGTGCCGGGTGTGCGGACCCGGCGCCGTGTACACGAGAGGAGGCCACTGCCGCGGGAACCGGTACGGTCTCCTGCACGGCAATGGCCTCCTCGTCGTTCATGGTGCCGACACCGCCCCCGGGGTGCTGGGGGCTCGGCCGGCGCGCTCCTCCGTCCTCGCGGACGGGTGCGGTCCTCCTACTTTATGTCCGGCACGGGCCGGCAGGGGCGGGACGGACCGCGGGAACGGGTCTCAGGCGCCGACGCGGAAGCGGACGAAGCGCTTGAGGGTGACGCCGGCCTCGTCGAGGACCTTGGCGACGGACTTCTTGTTGTCCTTGGCGAACGCCTGCTCCAGGACGGCGTTCTCCTTGACGAAGCCGGTGACCCGACCCTCGACGATCTTCGGCAGGGCGGCCTCGGGCTTGCCCTCCTCGCGGGCGGTGGCCTCGGCGACGCGGCGCTCGTTCTCGAGCTCCTCGGCCGGGATCTCCTCGCGGGAGAGGTACTTCGGCGCGAAGGCGGCGATGTGCTGCGCGACGTCCTTGGCGGTCTCGGCGTTCTCCTGGTCGAGCTCGACGAGGACACCGATGGTCGGCGGCAGGTCCGGGTCCGACTTGTGCAGGTAGACGCCGACGAAGCCGTCGCCGTCGAACTGCGCGAAGCGGCGGAACACGATCTTCTCGCCGAGGGTCGCGTTGGCCTCGTCCACGAACTGCTGGACGGTCTGGCCCGGGTTGATCTCGGAGGCCAGGGCGGCGTCCAGGTCGGCCGGGGAGGTGGCGGCCACGTGGGCGGCGATCGCGTCGGCGACCTCGACGAACTTGCCGCCCTTGGCGACGAAGTCGGTCTCGCAGTTCAGCTCGACCAGGACGCCGGACTTCTTGTCCTCGGCGATCAGCGCGGCGACGGCGCCGTTGGAGGCGTCGCGGCCCTCGCGCTTGGCAACGCCCTTCTGGCCCTTGATGCGCAGGAGCTCGACGGCCTTCTGGACGTCGCCCTCGGCCTCGTCCAGGGCCTTCTTGCAGTCCATCATGCCGGCGCCGGTGAGCTCACGGAGCTTCTTGACGTCCGCGGCGGTGAAGTTCGCCATGGTTGTGATCTCTTCTCACGTCTCGCGTGTCTGCGTGGGAAAGTGCCGGGGTCCGGGGTGCGGACCCCCGGCACGGGAGAGAGGGGCACCCACCGGCTCAGCCCGGCCGGTGCCCCTCGCCCTGGTGGTGCGTCAGGCCTGCTCGGCCTCGGCGGCCGGAGCCTCGACAGCCTCGGCGGCGGCCTCGGCCGGAGCCTCGGTGGCGGCCTCAGCGGCGGGGGCCTCGGTGGCGGCCTCAGCGGCGGGGGCCTCGGCGGCCTTCTCGCCCTCGAGGATCTCCTTCTCCCAGGCGGCCAGCGGCTGGTCGGCGCCCGGCTCGGCCTTGGCGTCGCCCTTGGCGACACCGGCGCGGGACTTCAGGCCCTCGGCGACGGCGTCGGCGATCACGCGGGTCAGCAGGGTGACGGAGCGGATGGCGTCGTCGTTGCCCGGGATCTTGTAGTCGACCTCGTCCGGGTCGCAGTTGGTGTCGAGGATCGCGACGACCGGGATGTTGAGCTTCCGGGCCTCGCCGACCGCGATGTGCTCCTTCTTGGTGTCCACGATCCAGACGGCGCTGGGCACGCGCTGCATGTCGCGGATACCGCCGAGGGTCTTCTCCAGCTTGTCGTACTCGCGCTGGAGGACCAGGAGCTCCTTCTTGGTGAGGCCGGAGCCGGCCACGTCCGTGAAGTCGATCTCGCCGAGCTCCTTGAGGCGCTGCAGGCGCTTGTAGACGGTCGAGAAGTTGGTCAGCATGCCACCCAGCCAGCGCTGGTTGACGTACGGCATGCCCACGCGGGTCGCCTGCTCGGCGATGGCCTCCTGGGCCTGCTTCTTGGTGCCGACGAAGAGGACGCTGCCGCCGTGGGCAACGGTCTCCTTGACGAACTCGAAGGCGCGGTCGATGTAGTTCAGCGACTGCAGGAGGTCGATGATGTAGATGCCGTTGCGCTCCGTGAAGATGAAGCGCTTCATCTTCGGGTTCCAACGACGGGTCTGGTGACCGAAGTGGACGCCGCTCTCCAGCAGCTCCCGCATCGTGACGACGGCCATGTGCCGTACTCCTCGTGTGTTGCCCGGCGCGCCGTGAGGCAGTTGCATCCTGTGGGGTGCCGGGGTACTCGGTTTTGTCCGTGCCGGTCGGGCGACCGTCACGCCTGACGCCCCGACGTGCCAAGCCGCTCGGCCTGTACGAGGCTTGCGGCCTCGGCAGGCTCGGCGGACCGAGCGGCACTCGCACCGTGACGACCGCTCCCCCGAGGGGGCGGACCGCCGGTGGCGGGGCGTGCGAAGTCGACCCGGCAGACCGGGTCGCGTGTGAAGTGTACGGGAAGCCCCGAGCGACGGGCGACTCCCCGCGTCCCCGATGGCCTGTTCGGCACCGTCCCGGACGGCCTACCGCCGACCGTTCACCCCTGCGGGGGACGGCGGTTGTCCACAGCCCCCGGTCTGTCCACAGCCCGTGGAACCGGCACGCGCGACGGCCGCCGCCGACCCCACCCTGGTGGACGGCACCGGTGAACGCTTCCCGCTGGCGCCACCGGCTCCGCGGGGCGTCCGGGAGTGCGGGATCGACCGGTTCCGGTCGGCCGGTTCGGTCGGCGGCCGGTTCGGGAGGCGGTGGGGAGGTGCGCGGAGTGAGGCGGGTACGTCGGGGGCACCGGGTTCGTCGGGGGTGGGCGGGGTGGTGCGGTACGGCGCGGTGCCGTGCGGTGCGGCGCGCGAAGGGCGGGGCCCGGAAGCGGGTGGCGCGTGCGCCGCTGCGGGCGGCGGTACTGCTGTCGGTGCTGGTGCTGGTGCCGGTGCCGGTGCCGGTGGCGCTCGGCGGGGCCGTGCCGGCGGCGGGGGCGGCTGCGCTCCCGCGGCCGGTCGCGGCGCGCTCTCCCGCGACGGCGGCGGGGTTCCCGGCCGGACGGCCGCGCGCGGTCGGGCCCGGGGCGGGACGGGTGTGGCCGGTGGGCGACCGGTCGGGACTGCTGCGACGCTTCGACCCGCCCCCGACCCGCTGGGCCGCCGGGCACCGGGGGGTGGACCTGGCGGCCGCACCGGGCACGGTGGTGCGGGCGGCGGCGCCCGGAGTGGTGACCTTCGCCGGGCAGGTGGGCGGGCGCCCGGTGGTCGTGGTGACCCACCCCGGGGCGGCCGTTCCCCCGCTGCGGACCACCTACCTGCCGGTGGCAGCCTCCGCACCGGTCGGCACCGCCGTCGCGGCGGGCGACCCGGTCGGGGTGGTGACCGGCGACGCGGGCCACTGCCCGGTCGACTGCCTGCACTGGGGCCTGGTCCGCGGTGACCGCTACCTCGACCCGCTCGCCCTGCTCGGCTCCGGCCGGGCCCGGCTGCTACCGCTCTCCCCGCCCTGATCCGGCGTCAGCGCGCTTTCGCGCCGTCCGTCCCGTCTCCGTCGCCCGCTCCGTCCGCGCTGTCCACGGGGTTGTCCGCCGGACGGTCCACCGGGCGCAGGCCGTCGAGGGCGAAGCGCACCGCGGTGTCGGCGATCTCCTCGACCGCACCGGCCCCGGGCGCGCCGTCCTCGCCGCGGATCCGCTCGACCTGGCGGACCGCCGCCTCCACCACGCCCTGGAGCAGTGAGGCCGCGACACCGGGCCGGGCGTGGCCGAGGTCCTCCAGGGTGCGGACCACCATCGCGGTCAGCCCGGCGTGGGCCGCCCTGATCCTGGCCCGGGCGGCGTCGTCGAGTTCGTACTCGGCGACGGCCACCACGGCGCGGTGCACCGGGTCGGTGGCCAGCGAGACCTGGCCGCGGACGTACGCCTCGATCCGCTCGACCGCGCCGTCCCGGACCGCCATGCCCGCCTCGATCTCGGCGGCCCAGAGCGGGAGGTCGACCGTGCAGAGCGCTTCCACCAGTTCGGACTTGGAACGGAAGTATTCGTACACCGAGGACCTGGCGAGGCCGGTGCGCGCCGCGAGCGCGCCGAAGCTCAGCGCCTCCCGGCCGCCCTCCGCCAACAGGACGCGTGCGGCGTCCAGCAGCGCTGTCTGCTGCAACTGTCGATGCTCGGCCACAGTGGCCGCCCGGATTTTCGGCACGGCCCAACTCTACGGACGCCGACGACCGGTGGGCACGAGATCGGCCTCCCACCGGCCACCGCGCCCCCGCCGTGCCCGGTCCGCCGACCGGGCACGAGGCCGACGGACGGACGCGGGGCCGACGGACGGACGCGGGCCGACGGACGGACGGGTGGGGAGCTACCGGGCGTCGGACATCTTCGCCCGCAGTTGCAGCACCGACTTGGTGTGGATCTGGCTGACCCTGCTCTCCGTCACCCCGAGCACCTGGCCGATCTCCGCCAGGGTCAGGCCCTCGTAGTAGTAGAGCGTCACCACGGTCTTCTCCCGCTCGGGCAGGGTGTTGACCGCCGAGGCGAGCAGCCGCCGCAGTTCGCGGTCCTCGGCGATCTCGACCGGGTTGTCCGCACCGCTGTCCGGGAGCGTCTCCATCAGGGTCAGCCGGTCACCGCCCTCACCCGCCGAGTGCAGCAGCTCGTCCAGCGCCACCACGTTGGCCAGCGACAACTGGCTGAAGATGGTGTGCAGCTCGTCGAGCGAGATGCCCATCTCCGCCGCCACCTCGGGGTCGTGCGGCGACCGCCGCAGCCGGGCCTCCAACGTGGCGTAGGCCCGCTCGACCGCCTTGGCCTTCTGCCGGACCGACCGGGGGATCCAGTCCAGCGCCCGCAGTTCGTCGATGATCGCACCGCGGATCCGGCTGATCGCGTAGGTCTCGAACTTGATCGCCCGGTCGATGTCGAACTTCTCGATGGCGTCGATCAGCCCGAAGACCCCGGAGGACACGAAGTCCGCCTGCTCCACGTTGGCGGGCAGCCCGACCCCGACCCGGCCCGCCACGTACTTCACCAGCGGCGAGTAGTGCAGGATCAGCTGGTCCCGGAGCCCGTGGTCCCCGGTCTCCTTGTACGAGCGCCACAGCGCCTGCAGCGCCGACTGGTCGGCGCCCTTCGCGCGCTCCCCCGCCCTGCTCGCACCCTCCGCGCCGACGCCCGCCCCGGGCGCTGACGCCGGTGCGGGCACCGTCGCACCGGCGCGCCCCACCGTGTCCGCGCCCGCACCACCGCCCGGGGCCCCGTCCGGCGCGCTGCCCGGCCCGCTGCCCGATGCCCCGTCCGGCGCGCCGCTGCGGCCGGTCGGCTTCGCGGGCGCACCCGCACCGGGGCGCGGCACCACCCCCGGCGCGGACTGCTCCGGTGCCGACTGCCCCGGTCCGGGGACGGATCCGGGGCCGGGGACGGATCCGGGGCCGGGGCTGGGCAGCGGCACCGGGAACGGTGCGCTCTGCTGCGCGACCGGGTCCCCGCCCGTTTCCGGCCCCGACGACCTCGACGCCTCCGACCGCTCCGGGGTGCGGGCGGGCGGCGGTCCGCCCGCCTGCCTGCGGACCTGGGCGCTCCGGGCGGAAGGATCCTTCGCCTTCGACCGGGCGCCCCGCTTGGACTGACCGCGCACCGGCCGCGCACCGGCGGACGCCGTCGGGGGCTGGGGCCCGGCACCGGCCGCTCCCGCCCGTCGACCGTCGGCGTCCTGCTCGCCGCGACCGCCCACCGGATCGGCGCCGCTCCGACCGCCCGGTCGGATGCCCGTGCCCGCACCGGCGCCTTCCTCGTCACGCGGCAGAGGCTTCGCCGCCCCGCCGGGCGGTGTCGCCTGCGGGCAGGGCAGCACCTGGCCGGGCCGGTCGGCCGGGGGGCGGGCCGGGGCCGGCCGGGGGGCGGATCCCGACGGGGCGGGTGGACGGGGAAGGGGCGAGGCGGGGACGGAGCGGGGCGGGGACTGCGGGGGCGCGGCCGGGGAGCCGCCCGGTCGCGTCATTCCCACGACTCCCCCGGATCTGGCCCGCAGTTCCGCGGCGTTGTGGGTCTCGGCCCCCGTCCCGTCCGGGGACCGACCGTCACCGGTCACCCTGTGTCCGGGAATGTGAGTGGGCATGCGTTGGTCTGCGCCGTTCTGCCGAGTCATGTGCTGATAGGGACGCCATGAGCGAGCGTAGCGTGACCGAGTCGCTGCACAGTGCTACCGCCACTCGGGCGTCGCCCGATCCGGTGGCAGCAAAGGGCGGCGTCGGCGCGTCGCATCCGGGCGCCCGGGCCGCCCCCGGACGCTCCTGCCCGGCCGGCCCGCCGACCAGCGCGGACCCGCGAGCACCTCCGGGCGGTTCGGCCCGGCCCCTCACCGCAGCGCCCCGGCCGAACCCACAGGCTGCCATCGTCCCTCAACTCGGCTGGCCTCACCTCCTGTTGACCGGTTGACCCACCCGGAACCCATCAGCCTGTCCGACTCTGCCCGAATGTGATCACTTGCGACGCACCAACCTCCAGTGCGCTCCGTGGCGTTCGACGAAGCCGAGCGAACTCAGTTCGTGGAGGTGCTGGACCGTCGCGCTCTCGGAGAGCGCCGCGTAGTGGGCGAGTCGCCGGACCGGCGCGCCGTCCGCGCTGGCGGGCACCGCCTCCAGGACCCTGGCCACCGGCGGCTCCAGCGCGTCCCTCGGCAGGATCGGGCCGACCCGCTCCGGCGCCAGGTCGGCTCCGATCGAGCCGATCAGCTCGCCCACCTCGGCACCGCTGGTGACCATGCTGGCCGCGCCGGCCCTGATCAACGCGTGCACGCCCGCCGAGAGTTCGGAGGTGATCGGACCGGGGATGCCCATGGTGTGCCGGTTGAGGTCCCGCGCCCGCCGCGCGGTGCTGAGCGCGCCGCTGCGGGACGCGGCCTCGACCACCACCGTGCCGCGGGTGAGCGCGGCTATCACCCGGTTCCGCAGCACGAACCTGAACCTGGTCGGGTTCATCCCCAGCGCCAGCTCGCTCACCAGCAGCCCGTCACGCCCGATCCTCTCCATCAGGGCCTCGTTCCCGCGCGGGTAGCAGATGTCGACTCCACTGGCGAGCACCGCGATCGTCATCCCGTTGACCGCCAGCGCTCCGAGGTGCGCGGCGGTGTCCACCCCGTACGCCGCGCCGGACACCACCACCCAGCCCCGCTCGGCCAGTTCGGACCCGAGCTGCCCTGCGACGTGCCGTCCGTACGCGGTGCAGGCCCGCGAGCCGACGACGGCCACCGAGCGCAGGGCGAGCAGGCGCAGCGACGGCAGTCGTTGCGACGGGAGGCCGCGGATCCACAGCCCGACCGGGCGGCTGTCGCCGAGGTCGTCGAGCTGCGAGGGCCACTCGCTGTCGCCCGGAATGATGAACTTCCCACCGAGCTTGGCGATCCGTTCCAGGTCGGCGGCCGGGTTGAACTTTCGCAGTCTCTCCTGGTAGGCGGCGATCCGGTCGGCTCCGAGCCCCAGGTGGCCGGCGGGTGCTCCCTCGTAGAACCCCTGCAGCAACCGGACCACGCCGAGCCGTTGGACCGCCCGGCCGATCGCGGCGTCGCCCGGTTCGATCAGCCTGGTGAGCGCCGCCCGGGAGATCCGTTCGGGCTCGGGCGGATCCGGTGGGACGGTCGGCGCGGCCCACGCGGTGGGGCGGATGACGCGCTGCTCGCCTGGAGCGGTCCGGGCCGGCCCCGCCGGCCCGTGGCGTGAGCGGTGCACGGCCGGTGGTCCGACGCCGCGGCCCGGGTGGCGGAGCCGTTCGCCGTCGCACGCCGCAGGGGCGTCGTCCGGCTCGGGAGCGCCGGGCGGGAGCGGTGGGCGCGAGCTGCCGGACAGGTCGGCGTGCGTGCGGGATACGGGGTGCGTGGTCATCGGTGCTCCTTCTGCTGCCTGTTCCTGGGGTGCGGTCGGTGGCCGCGGTCGGCTACGTATGGCGGTGGACGGCGGCGGTGGACGGGGGCCGGAGGTGCGACGGAGTTGGCCCGTTGGCTTCCTGACGCCGCGAGAGGTGAGGGGCGCTCAGAACTCTTTGGTCTGCTCGGGGCCCGGCTCGACGCCGGTGTCGTCGTAGGGGTAGGGCGGGTCGTTCCTGCGGTCCGTCGGGCGGGCGGCCCGTTGGACGCCGGTGCGGAGGGTGAGTGCGCTCTGGACGTCGGTCCGGTGCGGGCGGTCCCGGCCCGCGAGGTCGGCCACCGTCCAGGCGACCCGCAGGACGCGGTCGAGGCCGCGTGCGGTGAGCAGCCCCCGGTCGAGGTCACGTTCGGCGTCGGCCAGCGCACCGGGTGCGAGTTGCCAGCGCGTGCGCAGTTCGTGCCCGGGCACTTCGGCGTTGGTCCGCCACGGGGTGTCGACGAGGCGAGCGGCGGCCCGCGCCCGGGCCTCCCGCACGCGTGCGGCGACCGTCGCCGTGCTCTCGGCCTTTACGCCCTGCTGCATCAGTTCGGCCTTGGTGACTCCGGCGACCTGCACCTGGAGGTCCACCCGGTCCAGCAGCGGCCCGGACAGTCGGGCCTGATAGCGGTTGACCATGACAGGTGTGCATTCGCACCCTTCTCCTCTCAGTGAGTAGCGGCCGCAGGGACAGGGATTGGCCGCCAGGCAGAGCAGGAAGCGGGCGGGCAGCCGCATCGAGCCCGCGGCTCTGGCGATCATCACCTCCCCCGATTCCAGGGGTTGGCGCAGCGCGTCGAGGACCCGAACCGGGAATTCGGGTGCCTCGTCGAGGAACAGCACACCGCGGTGGGCGAGGGAGACGGCTCCGGGCCTGGGCAGTCCCGTGCCGCCGCCGACGATGGCGGGCATGGTCGTCGAGTGGTGCGGCGCGCAGTAGGGCGGGTTGTCGATCAGGGGCCGGTCGGGCGGGAGCAGGCCGGCCACGGAGTGGATCGCGGTCACTTCGAGGGCTTCGGTGGGTGTGAGCGGCGGGAGCAGGGCCGGCAGCCGTTCGGCCAGCATCGTCTTGCCGGCCCCGGGCGGGCCCTTCAGGTAGATGTGGTGGCCACCCGCGGCGGCGATCTCCAGGGCTCTGCGGGCCTCGTACTGCCCGGCCACGTCGGCGAGGTCGGGTCGGACGGCCGGCTCGGAGCTGAGGTCGCGGACGCCGAGGCCGGGCAGCAGCAGTCCGGCGAACGAGGAGTCGGGGCGGCCGGTGGACGGGTCCGGTGGTTCGTCGGGGACGGGGGCGTTGGTGAGGATCGCGATGAGCTGGCGCAGGCTGCGCACGCCGAGGACGGAGACGCCGGGCACCAGTCTCGCTTCGGCGGCGGTCTGTTCGGCGACCACCACCTGCCGGTAGCCGGCGTCGGCCGCGGCCAGGACCGAGGGCAGGACCCCGCGCACCGGGCGCACCCGGCCGTCCAGCCCCAGCTCGCCGATGATCAGCAGGCCGTCGATCGACGCGGGGTCGAGCCGTTCCGCGGCCGCCAGGACGGCGCAGGCCACCGCCAGGTCGTAGCCGCTGCCGCTCTTGGGCACGGAGGCCGGGGTGAGGCCCACGGTGAGTTTGCGCAGCGGCCACTTCTCCCCGCTGTTGGAGACCGCGGCCCGCACCCGGTCGCGGGCTTCCAGGAGGGCCTTGTCGGCGAGGCCCACCAGGCTGAAGGCCGCGAGGCCGGGTTCGAGGTCGGCCTGGACCTCGACCACGACGCCGTCCACTCCGACCAGGGCCACTGAGCAGGTGCGGGCGAACGCCATCTCACACCGCCCCGCGCAGGTGCTCGACCGCGGCGGCGCCCCTGCGGGGATTGACCACGGCGACCAGGTCGATGCGGACTCCGCCGGGAGGTGGCGGGGCCGGACCGCCGCCCTGCGCGTCGGGCTGCGGTTCGCCGCCCCAGGCCCGCTCGGCGGCGAGGACGAGCCGGGAGAAGTGCACCGGCCAGCGTTCGGCGAGCCAGCGCTCGGCGAGGCGGCGCAGCCGGTCCGCCTTGGTCTGGTCGATCGCCTCGGCCGGCTGTTGGAAGCCGTGTTCGGAGCGGGTCTTCACCTCGCAGATCGCGAGGACGTCCCCGTCGAGGGCGACGATGTCGAGCTCGCCCTCGGCGCAGCGCCAGTTGCGTTCCAGGATGCGCAGCCCGCGTTCGGCGAGCCGTCGGGCGGCGACCTCCTCGCCGTAGCGTCCGAGGCCGTTGGTGGTCGTCTTGTTGGGGTTCTGCACGGCAATCACCTCCGGCCGGAAGGTTGCCGTCACGCGCCGGGAGCGGGCCAGTGGAATGGTCCGGGCTGTGGATAACCCGGGCCTGTGGATAACTCAGCTCACCCGTTCGAGCGACAAATCGAAAAAGGCGCTGGACAGCGCCCGACCGGCGCGGTCAATCTCGGTGACCCGGGCACCGCCGCAGCTCACGGAGGCGTGCGGGGGCCTGGCAGGAGGGCGCGGTCGGCCGCGCCGTCCCCGCCGGGCACCGGCTTCGGCCGGGCGCCGACCGCTCAGCCGCGGTGTGGTCAGTTCCCGAAGGCGGAGTCGTCCGAGGGCAGTTCGAGGTCGCTCTTGGCCAGTTCCTCGATGTTCACGTCCTTGAACGTCAACACACGGACCTTCCGGACGAATCGGGCCGGTCGGTACATGTCCCAGACCCATGCGTCAGCCATCGACACTTCGAAGAACACCTCACCCTGCACCGAGTGCACCTGGAGGTCGTAGTCATTCGTCAGGTAGAAGCGCCGCTCGGTCTCGATCACGTACTTGAACAGGCCGACGACATCCCGGTACTCCCGGTAGAGCTTGAGCTCCATCTCGGTCTCGTACTTCTCGAGGTCTTCGGCACTCATTCCAAGCGTCCCCTCACTCGTCACGTCCACCCCATTGTGGACCACCGAGCCCGTGCTCAGAGCCTTACTGGCGGTTCTGGCGGCCCTTCCGTCAGAACCCGTGCCACCAGTCCGGCCAGTCCGCGCGGGTGGACGGTCTCCCCGGTGGTCCTCAACTCACCCAGCGTCCACCAGCGGAAGGCCAGCAGCAACGCGTGCTCGTCCGTCCCGCCGCGCGGCAGTGACACCTCGGTCCGCTCGGTGCGGGCCAGCCGGAACCACTGCTCCTGTCGGTACTCCCTGCCCCGGAAGGAGAACTCCGCCGTGCCGTACCCGACCAGCGGTCCCCAGTCCACGTCCGTCAGCCCGGTCTCCTCGGCCAGCTCGCGCCGGGCGGCCGCGTCCGGCCCCTCGCCCGGTTCGATGCCGCCGCCGGGTGTGATCCACCAGGTGGTACCGGGCTGCGCCGGGTCCGTTCCGCGCAGCAGCAGGACGCGGTCGTCCGGGTCCAGCAACAGCACCCGCACGGCCCTGCGACGTTCCACCACCTGGCTCGGCTCCGTCCTGAGGCGCTGGGCGCGCCTCCTCAGCGGGACCGGCACCGGCGCCGGCCCGTCGTCCGCGGCGGGCTCAGACCTTGCCCCGCCCCCGTACCCGGCGGGTCAGCGAGACCGCCCAGCCCGCCGCGGAGGCGGCCACGATCAGCACCGCCCCGCCGGCCGACGTCCAGGCGGCGGGCACCAGCGGGCCGGCCTGGTGGGCCCGGGGGCCGCCCAGTCCGTCGAAGGCCGTGGCGCGCGGCTCGAGCCCGAGCCGGGACAGCGGCCGGATCACCGCCTCCACCCGTGCCCTCACCCCGGAGACGGGCACCGAGCCGAACGCCACGTCGAGGTGGCTGCGCGAGTCCAGGGAGTTCCCCCGGAAGTCGCCGAGCAGGAACAGCCGCCCCTCCGGCACGGTGACCGAGAACGCCGTCCCACCCGTCCCGAGGGCGGCCAGGTAGGGCTCGGACACCTGGTGCCCGTTGACGGTGATCCGCCCCTCCGCGTCACCGGAGACGGTGTCCCCGCCGACCGCGACCACGCGCTTGACCAGGGTCGCGGTACCCCAGTCCTGGTCCTGGAAGACCACGATGTCACCGCGGCCGACCGCTCCGCCGGTCCGGGCCAGGACGGTGTCGCCGACCTCCAGGGTCGGGCTCATCGAACTGGTCGGGATCCGGTAGGGCCGGTACTGGAGGGCCAGCACCGCGAAGCCCCCGACCAGCATCACGAAGCCGAGCGCGATCGCCGCGCCCTGCACGATCGACGCGGTGCTCCGGCGGCGGGCCGGCCCCGCCCCGGTGCGCGGTGTCCGCTCCGCGACGCTGCTCATCGGCTCCGCCCTCTCCCGCCTCCCGGCAGCTCCGCCCGCACGGCGGAGGCCGGTCCGCGACCGGCCGTCCCGGTCCGGACAGCGCTGCGGGCCGCGGCACGTGCGAGCAGATTACTCGCCAGTACCACGGCCCGCGCAAGAGGCGTTCCCGGCAGGTCGGTGCCCGGTCAGCGGCGGCGCCGACGCACCCACCACACGGCGGGGACGGCCAGTGCCGCGCCGGCCGTCGTCGGAACGAGCGGTCCGGACGCGAGCCCCTTCTGGTCGAAGGTGTCCGGAACGGGCAGCGTCGCCCAGTCGCCGATCGGCCAGGCCACCACGAACGCGCGGCCGACCACGTTGTCGACCGGCACGGTGCCGCCACCGGGCTGGTCCATGTGGTACCGCGAGTCCAGGGAGTTGCCTCGGTGGTCGCCCATCACCCAGATCCGGCCCTTGGGCACGTTCACCGGCCCGAACGGCTTCTCTCCGCACGGGGTGTTCCCGGGGAAGATGTACGGCTCGTCCAGTGCCACGCCGTTCACCTTGACCGGGCCGGAGCCCTGGCACTCCACGGTGTCACCGCCGACCGCGATGACGCGCTTGATCAGGTCCTTCTCGTCGCTGGACGGCATCAGCCCGATGAAGCTGAACACGTCCTGCACGCCGCGCACGAAGGAGTTGTCGCTGCGCTGGGTCGGCTCGTCGTTCAGCCAGCCGCCCGGGTCCTTGAAGACCACGACCTCGCCGCGCTCCGGCTCGGAGCCGAACCAGGGGGTGAGCTTGTCGACCAGGACGCGGTCGCCGACCTGGAGGGTGTTCTCCATCGACCCCGAGGGGATCGAGAACGCCTGGACGAAGAAGGTCTTGATCACCAGGGCCAGGATCAGCGCGATGCCGATCAGGATCGGCAGTTCCTTCCAGAAGGAACGCTGCTTGGGCGCCTTCTTGGGCGGTGCGGCCGAACTTCCGTCGGCCTCCGCCCCGGCCTCGGCGTCCCGGAGCGCTTCGCCGTCCCCGGCGTGCGCCCCCTCCTGGTTGCCCACGGGTTCCCCGTCGGGCTCCGGAGCACCTGAGCGGGCACCGATCACCAGATCCCCCACGACTTCTCCTCCCTGCTGTGCGGACGCCTGCGCGTCCGCGCTCACCAGTGCCGCACAGCGGGCACCACACTCTGCAGTCGGTCGGGAACCCGTCTCTGGCTTGCCCTACGGAGGCAGACCCGACACCAGGCCGGAACCGAGCACTTCACACTTCTCTATCACTCCCGGTCGACGCGCCCGTGTTCCCACGCGCCGACCACCCTGTCAGTCGGCCACCGGCCCGTCCCTCCGACGCGTCCCGCGGTACCGGACGAGGAGCGGAAGCACGCCCAACACACCCATAACGAGTGGGGGTTCCGCAGGAACCGGCTCGACGGCCGCCGATCCGGCGGCCCGCCCCGGCAAGGAGGAGAGTGAATCGGGAACGTCCAGTTGACCGAAGTGGGAGAGCGGCCAGGCGACCACGAAGGCGCGCCCCACCACGTTCTCCACCGGGATCGTCCCGGAGCCCGGATTGCCCATGTGGTAGCGGGAGTCGGCGGACAGGTCTCGGTGGTCGCCCATCACCCAGAGCCGGCCCTGAGGCACCGTCACCTTGAAGGTGATCCGCGAGGGCGAGTTCCCGGCCGCGATGTACGGCTCGTCCAGCGGCGTGCCGTTCACGCTGACCCGGCCGTGCTCGTCGCAGCACTCCACGGTGTCACCACCGACACCGATCACCCGCTTGATCAAGTCCCGCTCGTCGTCGGAGGGAAGGAGCCCCACCGCGGAGAACAGCGACTTCACGTTCCGCAGCACGGGCCCGTCCGTGGACGGCTTGTGGTCGTTCTCCAGCCAGCCGCCCGGGTCCTTGAAGACCACCACCTCGCCGCGCTCCGGCTCGGCGCCGAACCACGGGGTGAACTTGTCCACGACGACCCGGTCACCGATCTGCAGGGTCTGTTCCATCGAACCGGAGGGGATCACGAACACCTGGAGCAGGAACGTCTTCATCACCAGTGCGATCACCAGGGCGACCAGCACGATCACTGGAAGCTCGCGCAGGAAGGAGCGCCGACTGCGGCGCGCGGCGCGCTTGGCGGTGCGACGGCGCTCGGCGCGTCCCCGGACGGGGCGGGCCTCCGCGTCGTCCCCGCCGCTCCAGCCCCCGTCCCCGTCATCGCCACCGACCCCGCCACAGCCACCGACACCGGCGGCACCGGCACCGGCACCGGCATCGGCGCCGTCCCGGTCGCCCGGGTCCTCGGCCCCGCCGGTGGGGGCCAGGTACACGGACGCGGCCAGGGGATCGGGCTCGGCCCCGGGATCGGACGCGGCGCCGGTGCGGGGGGCGCCACCCGGGCGGGCGGGGCCGGACGGGCCGTCGGCGGCGGTCCTGGGTCTACCTCTGCTCCCCATGGCCACCGGTCCCCTCAATCGCGGCGAACGCCGCCGGTCGGTCGAGGGAGGTGGCACGGCCGAGGGGGAACATCACCCAGTCGGCGCGGCCGATCACCTTGTCCTCGGGCACGGCACCGCCGCCGGGCTCACCGAGGTGGTCGCGGGAGTCGCGGGAGGCACTGCGGTGATCGCCCATCACCCACAACTTGCCGTCGGGAACCACGATGTCGAACGGTGCCGCCGAGGGCGCGTCACCGGGGAACAGGTACGCGCCCTCGTCCAGCGCCACCCCGTTGACCTGCAGCCGGCCGTCCGTCCCGCAGCAGGTGATCCGGTCCCCGCCGACACCGATGACCCGCTTCACGTAGACCGTGTCACCCGCCGGGGCGAGGCCCGCCCCGACCAACAGCCGCTTCAACCCGGACGGTTCGTCCTGGTAGGGCAGGAAGGAGCCGATGCCGTCGAAGACCACCACGTCGCCCCGCTGGGGGTGCCCGCCGAAGGCGTACGCGAGCTGGTTGACCAGCACTCGGTCACCCGGCTCCAGCGTCCCCTCCATCGAGCCGGACGGCACCGCGAACGGCCGCGCCACGAAGGCGTTCACCAGCAGCAGCACGACCACGCACACCGCGCCGATCCACAGCAGGTCCCGCGACCACCGCCGCCCGGTGCCGACCTCGTCGCCGCCGACACCGTCGACACGGCCACCGCCACCGTCGCCGGAGCCGTCACTGCCGTCCGTCCCGCTGTCGGCGCCGGAGGAGGTTCCGGGGGCGGAAACGACGGCGGACCGCGCCGGCGAGGCCGCACCCGTGGGTGCGGGACTGCCGTCGCGGTCCGTCGGTGGCTCGTGCGTGCTCATCGGGGGTGAGCTTATCCCCCCGGTCTACACCGGCAGGAGGGCCGACCCCCGTTGAGCCTGCGCGATCACGCGTCGCGCTTCTCCTTGATCTTCGCGGCCTTGCCGCGGAGGTCACGCAGGTAGTACAGCTTGGCGCGGCGGACCGCACCGCGGGTCACGACCTCGATCTTCTCGACGACCGGGGTGTGCACCGGGAAGGTGCGCTCGACGCCGACGTTGAAGCTGACCTTGCGGACGGTGAAGGTCTCACCGATGCCCGCACCGTGGCGGCGGATGACGACGCCCTGGAAGACCTGGACGCGCGAGCGGTTGCCTTCGATGACTCGGACGTGCACCTTGAGGGTGTCGCCGGGGCGGAAGGCGGGGATGTCGGTGCGCAGCGAGGCCGCGTCGACAGCAGCGAGCTTGTTGCTCATCGTTGCTCTCCATCGCAGGCGCCACGGGCCGCCCACGGAAGTTCGATTCAACCGGGTGGTGTTGCGGGCCGCTTCGGCTGGCGGTGATCCCCCCGTGGCGGGGGCACCGGTCCACTGACTCCCCGCAGGGGGAGCCGGGCGGCAGACAACAGTCGCCTATTCTTCCACAGGGTCGGCCACGGACCGAAATCGGCCGTCGGCCTCGTCCCAGGCCAGGCCGAGCACGCTCAGCGCCTCGCGCTCCTTCTTGCTGAACGCCTCGCGCTGCCAGCGGGCCACCAGGTCGGGCCGGTTGGCGAGGGTGCGGGCGAACGCCTGCTCGCGCCGCCACTGGGCGATCTTGCCGTGGTGGCCGCTGAGCAGGATCTCCGGCACCTCCCGGCCGCGCCACTCGGCGGGCTTGGTGTACACCGGGCCCTCCAGCAGGTCGGCCATGGCGCCGGGGGCGAAGGAGTCGTCGCGGTGCGACTCGGCGTTGCCCAGCACGCCGGGCAGCAGTCGGGCGACGGCCTCGACCATCACCAGCACGGCGACCTCGCCACCGGCCAGCACGTAGTCGCCGATCGATACCTCGACCACCGGCATCCGGGTCGCGGCCTCCTCGATGACCCGCCGGTCGATGCCCTCGTAGCGGGCGGGTGCGAAGGCCAGCCAGGGGCGGGCGGCGAGGTCCTGGGCGAGGTCCTGGGTGAAGGGGCGTCCGCTGGGGGTGGGCACCACCAGGGTGGGCACCTCGCCCTCGGGGCCGGCGGCCAGCACGGCGTCCAGCGCGGCGCCCCACGGCTCGGGCTTCATCACCATGCCGGGGCCGCCGCCGTAGGGGGTGTCGTCCACGGTCCGGTGGATGTCGGTGGTCCACGACCGCAGGTCGTGCAGGTGCACGTCCAGCTGCCCGCGGGCCCGCGCCTTGCCGACCAGCGAGACGTTCAGCGGCTCCAGGTACTCGGGGAAGATCGTGACGACGTCGATCCGCATCTCGCTCACGCGCCGCCCCCGTTCTGGTCCGAACCGCTGCCCGGCTCGCCGTCCGGACCGTCACCCGAACCCGCACCCGCACCCGCACCCGCAGCCTCGTCCACCACAGCCCCGGATCCAGCCTCAGATCCAGATCCAGAGCCGGCACCAGCGGTCGAGCCCGAGCCCGGGCCGGCCTCGGAGTCGATCAGGCCGGGCGGCGGGGTGATGACGACGCGCTGCTCGTCCAGGTCGATGGTGGGGACGATCTGCTCGACGAACGGGACCAGCACCTCGGTGCCGTCGGGGCGCTGGACGGTGAGCAGGTCCTGGTACGGGAGGTGGAGCACCTCGGTGAGTTCGCCGACCGGGGTGCCGTCGGCCAGCACCACGTCCAGGCCGATGAGTTGGTGGTCGTAGTACTCGTCCGGGTCCTCGGGGGTCTCCTCCGGGTCGACCTCGGCGATCAGCATGGTGCCGCGCAGGGCCTCGGCGGCGGTGCGGTCCTTGACGCCGACGAAGCGCAGCAGCAGGCGTCCGCTGTGCACCCGGCCGGTCTCGACGGTCAGCGGTCCGGTGGCGGCGGGGTCGGTGAGGAGGACCGCGCCGGGCCCGAGCCGCAGTTCCGGCTCGTCGGTGCGGACTTCCACGCTGACGTCCCCCCGGATTCCGTGGGCGCGGCCGATCCTGCCGACGACGAGCTGCACGGTGATCGTTCTCCTGAGAGGTGGTGGCACGGGGAAGGAACGGGGAGCCCGAGGCGGGCGCCCCGGGAAGCGGAGGGGCCGGGAACGGGAAAGGACCGGCCGGGACGATGCGTCCCGGCCGGTCCTGAAACCCGGTGGCCGACCTGGTGGTCGGCGCCCTCGGCGGTCGAGCTGAGGTCAGCGGAGGCTGTCCACGTCGACCAGGTCGACCCGGACGTTGCGGCCGCCCAGGGCGCCGACGACGGTGCGCAGTGCGCGCGCCGTGCGGCCGCCCCGGCCGATCACCTTGCCGAGGTCGTCGGGGTGCACTCGCACCTCGATGGTGTGGCCGCGGCGCAGGTTGCGCGAGCGGACCTGCACCTCGTCGGGGTGCTCGACGATGCCCTTCACCAGGTGGTCGAGGGCTTCCTCGATCATGCTCAGGCCTCGGTGGAAGCGGCCTCGGCCTCGTCAGCCTTGTCCGACTTCTTGGCCTTCGGGGTGATGGCGACACCGGTGGTGGCGTCCTCGAAGCCGGCGACGGCCTTGGCGAACAGGTGCGAGAAGTCCTCGACCTTGGGCTCGGCCACCTTCAGCGGCTCCGGAGCCGGCAGGCCCTTGAACTTCTGCCAGTCGCCGGTCAGCTTGAGGATGGCGAGCACCGGCTCGGTCGGCTGGGCGCCGACGGACAGCCAGTACTGGGCGCGCTCGCCGTCGACCTCGATCTTCGAGGGGTTGTAGGTCGGCTGGTAGATGCCGATCTCCTCGATGGCGCGGCCGTCACGCTTGGTGCGCGAGTCGGCGACGACGATGCGGTAGTGCGGGGAGCGGATCTTGCCCAGACGCTTCAGCTTGATCTTGACAGCCACGGGTGTGGATTCTCCTGGTTTTGACGTGGGTGAGCAGCGCTCCGCCGCGTGGGGCTGCGGCGCGAGGTGCCGTTCAGGGGACACGCCAGCCTTTAGGAGAGAGGGTCCTGCTCGGCTGCCGAGTACTCAGCCATCCATTCTGCCACAACGCCGAGGCCCCCCGGACCGCGCCCCCGCGCGGTACGGCAGGACCTCCTGGCGTCGTCGGCCCCCGGCCCCGGCGACAGCGGCACTCCCGACGGGCCGCGGGCACCCCGCCCGCGTCCCGTTCCCGGCACCCGCTCCGAGCACCTGCGTCGAGCACCCGTTCCGGCCAAACGGCGTCCGCCGGCGGGCACCGTTCGGTCAGGCGTCGTACGGGGAGCTGCGGGGGGCGCAGGGGATCGCGGAGGGATCAGGCGATCTTGAACGGCTGCTGGCAGGCGCCGCAGACGATCGCGGCCTGGGCCAGCACGGACGGGACGACGCGGACGTTGCGACCGCAGCCGCACACCGCCTTGACCCGGACGCCGCCGCCGGAGGAACCGTGCCGCGCGGCCGGGCCGCGGAAGGCGCGGTGGTTGCCCTCGCCGGCCACGGCCAGCTGGTGCGCCCCGAGCGCGCGGTCGAGGCGCTCGATGGTCCCGGCGTAACGGTCCCTGGTCTCGTGCCCCATCGTCACCTGGGAGAAGCCGCTGCTGGCGTGCGGCTCGACCGGATGGGCCAGGCCCAGCTCGGAGGCGAGCAGCAGGAAGCGGCGGTTGTGGTAGCGGCCGGCCCGCGAGGTGTCGCGGATCTCCCGGGCGGCGGCCAGGCCGTGGGCGGCCTCGTGCAGCAGTCGCTCGAAGTTGAGCTGGGTGCCGCAGGCGGACGAGGACTCGCCGATCAGCGCCTCGGGCGACGCCAGGTCGGGCAGGTCGCGGTGGTGGGCCTGGATGTCACTCCAGGCGGCGGCCAGTTCGGCCGCGAGGACGAGGGGCTGTGTCGTGCTCACGCTGTACCAACGATGGGGAGAGAGCCGATGTTCCGGCGGGCACCCGTGTTCGGGAATTCCCAGCGGACTCTCAGGAATGCACTTTCGCGCGCGAATTGCGCGACTCCGGACTGACGCAAGACCAACCCCCTGCACGTGTGGACCCGGCGGGCTTCGCCGGGTTCTCGACACCCGCCGCGGAGCCCAACATCCCCACGACGGACGGCCCGCGTCCTGTCCGAAAATTGACAGGGCCACGGGCCGTACACCGTACCGCTTGTGGGGTACCTCGGGGAGTTGACTGGTCAGTAGTCTCAACTGCCAGCACGCGGACCGGGGTTCCGGAATTCCCGGCCCCGGCCCGCGGTGCGGATCAGTAGGCGCGCATCAGTAGGCGCGGGCGACCAGGGCGAGGTTGCCGGGCTGGTCGTCGGCGGCCGGCACCGAGCCGTCCTCGGCGATCAGGCAGCGCACCGAGACGCCCTGCTCGGCCAGCTTGGCCTCGCCCTCGGGGCCGAGGTCGGCCCAGGAGATCCGGCCCCAGCCGGTGCCGGCGGCCTCGGCGGCCTCCTCGATGGTCTTGACGTCCACGGTGCGGGCCTCGCGGCGCTCGCGGGACTCGCGCAGCAGCTGCGCCTGGTCCTCCTCCAGGATGCCGGGGACGATCGCGGCCAGGGAGTCGACCGAGACCGGCTCCTTGCCGCCGGCGATCCGGCGGACCAGCATCGCGGTGCCGGCCTCCAGGTCGCGCGGGCCGACCTCGATGCGCAGCGGGACGCCCTTGAGCTCCCAGTCCACGGCGCGGCGGCCGAACGGGGTGTCGGTGCGGTCGTCGACGACCACCCGGACGCCCGCGGCCTCCAGCTGGGCGCCGATCTCGCGGACCTTCGCCAGCACCGCGTCCTCGCCCTTGATGGCGAGCACCACGGCCTGCACGGCGGCCAGCCGCGGCGGCACCCGCAGGCCGTTGTCGTCGCCGTGGGACATGATCAGGCCGCCGACCATGCGGGTGGAGACGCCCCAGGAGGTCTGCCAGACGTGCTCGCGCTCGGCGCCCTGCAGCTGGTAGGTGGTGTTGAACGCCTTGGCGAAGTTCTGGCCCAGCTCGTGGCTGGTGCCCATCTGCAGCGCCTTGCCGTCGCCCATCATGCCTTCGAGGGTGAGGGTGTTGATGGCGCCGGCGAAGCGCTCCTTGGCGGTCTTCCGGCCGAGCACCACGTCGATGCCCAGCACGTTGGTCATGAAGTCGCCGTAGACGTCGGTGTGGATCCGCGAGGCGTACGCGCGGGCGTCCTCGTAGGTGGCGTGGGCGGTGTGGCCCTCCTGCCAGAGGAACTCGGTGGTGCGCAGGAAGACGCGCGGGCGCAGCTCCCAGCGGACCACGTTGGCCCACTGGTTGATCAGCAGCGGCAGGTCGCGGTGGCTCTGCACCCACTTGGAGAAGTACTCGTTGATGATGGTCTCGGAGGTGGGCCGGACGACGACCGGCTCCTCCAGCTCCTTGCCGCCGCCGTGGGTGACCACCGCGAGCTCGGGGGCGAAGCCCTCGACGTGCTCCGCCTCCTTGGTCAGGTAGGACTGCGGGATGAACATCGGGAAGTACGCGTTCTGCGCGCCGGCCCGCTTGATCCGCGCGTCCATCTCCTGCTGCATCCGCTCCCACAGGCCGTAGCCGTACGGTCGGATGACCATGGTGCCGCGCACCGGACCGTTGTCGGCCAGCTCGGCCTTGTTGATGAGGTCCTGGTACCAGCGGGGGAAGTCTTCCGCCTGGGGGGTGAGAACGGGTGCCTTAGCCATGCGCCGAATGGTACGGAAAACCCGGGCCGGACCGTGAATCCGGTTCACCGGACGGCCGCCCGACCGCGCCCGTACCTGTGCGGCCGCCCGACCCGGACCGCACCGCCGCCCGCGCCGGCGTCGCCGTCCGCAAACCTCCGGGGCCGGGGCGGCCGGACTGCGCCGCGCCCGCGCACACCCCGGGGCGCACACCCGCGGCGCACGGATACCTGCTCGCACCCCTCTGGACGGCGGGGGCCGCCCGCTGTTCGCTGGGAGGGGGGCCGGGGGGCAGGGCTGCGGGGGCCGCAGCCGATTCCGAGGACCGATTGGGAGGCCGCGATGGCTTCAGCGCAGGTGACCGGCAGCACCGTGGACCGGGTCCGGACGGACTCTCCGGCGGGGCGCAGCGGTCGGGCGCGGGACTGGGCGGAGATCCAGGAGCGCATGCTCGTCCCCCTCTACCAGGACGTTTACCGGCGGCTTGAGGTCGGCGCGGCCACCAGTCTGCTGGGCGTCGGGTGCCGGTCGGGGCTGGCGCTGCTGCTCGCCGCCGGGCGCGGCGCGCAGGTCGCGGGGGTGGAGCCGGACGGCGGGCTGCGGGAGCTCGCGGCGGCCCGCGGGCTGCAGGTGTCGCCCGGCGGCCGGGCGGAGGGGGTCGCCCGTTCGGCGCACCCCGTCCCCCGCCCGGCGCACTCCCTGGTGACGGTTTTCGAGCAGCCGCCGGTGCCCGCGCTGGTCGCCCGGGCGGCGGAGCGCACGCTGCCCGGCGGGCAGCTGGTGGTGGCCTCGTGGGGTCCGGCGGAGCGCTGCGAGAGCGCCGCGGTGCTGGAGGTGGCCCGGCGGCACGCCCCGTCCGGTGCGCCGGACCCGTTCGCCGCGGCCGGTCCGGGCGCGCTGGAGTCGCTGCTCGCCGGGGCGGGGACCCGGCCGTCCGGGAGCGGCCGGGTGGGCTGCCCGTTCGCCTACGCGGGCCTGGACTCGGCGGTCCGGGGCCTGCTGTCGACCGGCCTGTTCGACCGGGCCGAGGAGGCCGCTGGCGCGGCGCTGGTGGCCAAGGAACTGGAGGAGGCGCTGCACCCGTTCCTGCGCCCGGACGGTTCGGTGCGGATGGCGAACGAGTTCCGCTGGGCGGTCGGGACGAGGCCCCGCGGCTGACGGCCGGGCCCGCGCACCGGATCGCCGGGAACACCGGGAACACCGGGAACACCGGACCCGCCGAGAACGCCAAAAACGACAAGAACGCCAGGAGCGCCAGGAGCGCCAGAAGCGCCAGAAGCGCCAGAAGCGCCAAGCGCGCCGACAGCGCCGGATACGTCAGGACCGGCCGAGTCCGGCGGCGGCGTACGCCGCGTCCTCGTCCAGGGTCTCGGCCTCCAGCAGGGCGGCGGCCAGCGCGTCGAGCCGGTCGCGGTGCCGGTGCAGCAGGGCGACGGCCTCCTCCCAGCACTCGGCGACGATCCGGCGGGCCTCCTCGTCGACGGCGTCCAGCGTGGTGGGGGCGGCGGCCAGGCCGTACGGGGACTGGCTGTCGTTGGGGACGGCGGTGACCCGGCCGACCCGGTCGCTCATGCCCCAGCGGCCGGCCATCGAGCGGGCGATGGTGGTGAGCTGTTCGAGGTCGCTCTCGGCGCCGGTGGTGACCACGCCGTAGACCACCTGCTCGGCGGCCATCCCGCCGAGCGCGCCGATGATCCGGCCGCGCAGGTAGGGCTCGGTGTAGGAGTAGCGGTCGGTGTCGGGGGTGGAGAGGGTGACGCCTAGGGCGCGGCCGCGCGGCACGATGGTGATCTTGCGGACCGGGTCGGCGCCGGGCTGCAGCATGCCGAGCAGGGCGTGGCCGGACTCGTGGAAGGCGGTCCGCTCGCGTTCCTCCTGGGGCATCACCAGCGGGCGGACGGCGCCGAGCTGGACCTTCTCCAGGGCTTCGGAGAGGTTCTCCTGGTCGACGGCGTCCTGCTTGCGCTTGACGGCGATCAGCGCGGCCTCGTTGACCAGGTTGGCCAGGTCGGCGCCGGTCATGCCGGGCGTGGTGCGGGCGACGGTGTCCAGGTCGGTGCCCTCGGCGAGCGGCACCCGGCGGGTGTGGATCTTCAGGATCTGCTCGCGGCCGGCCCGGTCGGGCGGGCTGACGGTGATCCGGCGGTCGAACCGGCCGGGGCGCAGCAGCGCCGGGTCGAGGACCTCGGCGCGGTTGGTCGCGGCGATCACGATGACGCCCTCGGAGCCGGAGAACCCGTCCATCTCGGTGAGGATCTGGTTGAGGGTCTGCTCGCGCTCGTCGTGGCCGCCCATGCCGCCACCGCCGCCGCGCTGCCGGCCGATGGTGTCGATCTCGTCGATGAACACGATCGCGGGGGCGACCTTGCGGGCCTCGGAGAACAGTTCGCGGACCCGGCTGGCGCCGACGCCGACGATCATCTCGATGAACTCGGAGGCCGAGGCGGAGAAGAACGGCACGTCGGCCTCGCCGGCGACGGCGCGGGCCAGCAGGGTCTTGCCGGTGCCGGGCGGGCCGGACAGCAGGACGCCGCGCGGCATCTTGGCACCGAGCCTCCGGTACGCCTGCGGGTTCTTCAGGAAGTCGACCACCTCGCTGAGTTCGGCCTCGACCTCGTCGATGCCGGCCACGTCCTGGAAGGTGGTGCGCTCGCCCTGGCTGGTGTCCACCGGCTTCGGCGGGGCCTTGCGGCCGAACGCGCCGCCGCCCATCCCGCCGGCCATCCGACGGGCGATCAGCACCCAGACGCCGATCAGCAGCAGCATCGGCGCCAGCGAGATCAGCAGGTTCGCCAGGAAGCTGCGCTGCTGCACCACCGGGCGGGCCGTCACCTCGACGTTCTGCGACTGCAGGGTGCCCCAGAGGTTGTCGCTGGCGAACGCCGGGCGCTGGGTGGTGAACTCGGTGTAGTCGCCCTTGCCGCCGTCCGGCTTGGGCTGCTTGTCCTTGAGCGTGCCCTCGATGGCGTCGCCCTTGGAGTAGATCTTGGTGATGTTCCCGCTGTTGAGCTGCTTGGTGAACTCGGTGTACGAGATCGTGGTCGAGCCGCCGTTGCCGAAGAAGCTCAGCAGGACGTCCGACAGCAGGAACACCACCAGCGCGGTGAGGATCAGGCCCGTCCAGCCGCCCGGCATCTTCTTCTTCGGCGGCGGCGGGGGCGGGGCCCCCTCGGACCGCCAGGGCTGGTCGGGGGTCTGGCGCGGCGGCACGGGGTTGCTCACCCGTCGGACAATACGGACACCGTGCACGTCGGACGGCACGCAACGCCGCGACCCGCCCCGGTCAGCGCACCGCCGCCCACCGCTCCCCCGCCGTCAGCCCACCGCCGCCCACCGCTCCCCCGCCGTCAGCCCACCGCCGCCCACCGCTCCCCCGCCGTCAGCCCACCGCCGCCCACCGCTCCCCCGCCGTCAGCGCACCGGCGTCGGCCACTCCTCCGCCGTCAGCGCGAACCGCTCGTGGTCGCGCCAGGCGTCCTGCAGGAACAGCATCCGCGGCGTGAAGCCCTCGTGCCGGAAGCCCAGCCGGCGGGCCAGCGCGATCGACCGCTCGTTGTCCGGCTGCACGTTGATCTCCAGCCGGTGCAGCCCGAGCCCGCCCAGCTCCGGCGAGGTGAGGCAGCGCTCCACCACCAGCCGCATGCCCTCGGTCATCCGGCCGGTCCCGACGAACGGCAGGTACGAGTCGTAGCCCAGCACGCCGTTGCAGAACCGCGCCATCACGATGTTGGCCACGTTGCACTTGCCGACCAGGCCGCCGGTCTCGACGTCGACGATCATGAACGTCCGCAGGCCCGCGCCCTGACGGCTCAACAGGTCCGGCATGGCGTCCGGCTCCACCGGGTTCCACCGGCCGATGTGCGCGGCGGAGCGGCGCACCGCCTCGGCGTAGGGGACGACGTCATCGGGGCGGGGGGCTCGGATCGTCACGCGCATACCGGACATCATCGCGCACCCGCCCGCGGGAACGGGGCGCCGGAGCAACGGGGGCGACGGGGCGCGGCCAGAACGGCGACGGGGGCGGGGGAGCCGCTGCGCGCGACCCGCCCCGCCCCCGTCGGCAGGCTCGCGCCTACATCAGGTCCTTGAACTCCTTGGGGAGTTCGAAGTCCGCCGGGCCCTTGCCCGGCTGGAGGCCGAACGCACCGCCCGGCTGGGCCGACTGGCCGGGGCCGAGGGCCTTGCGCTCGGCGGCGGCGGCCTCCTCCTGGGCCCGCTTGAGCGGGTTGCCGCTCTTGCGCTTGCCCTTGGCGACCGGGGCCTTCTTGCCGGAGCGCTTGGCGCCGCCGCCCATCCCGGGGATGCCGGGCATGCCGGGGATGCCCTTGCCGGAGGCCATCGCGGACATCATCTTGCGGGCCTCGAAGAACCGCTCGACCAGGCTGGAGACCTCGCCGACCTGGACGCCGGAGCCCTTGGCGATGCGCAGCCGGCGCGAGCCGTTGATGAGCTTGGGGTCGGAACGCTCGGCCGGGGTCATCGACTTGATGATCGCGCCGACCCGGTTGACGTCCTTGTCGTCCAGGTTGTTGATCTGCTCCCGGATCTGGCCCATCCCGGGGAGCATGCCGAGCAGCTTGGAGATCGAGCCCATCTTCTGGACCTGCTCCAGCTGCGACAGGAAGTCGTCGAGCGTGAAGTCCTTGCCGCCGCCCTGGAGCTTGGCGGCCATCTTCTCGGCCTCGGCCTGGGAGAAGGTCTGCTCGGCCTTCTCGATCAGCGAGAGGACGTCGCCCATGCCGAGGATGCGCGAGGCCATCCGGTCCGGGTGGAAGGCGTCGAAGTCGTCGACCTTCTCGCCGTTGGAGGCGAACATGATCTGGCGGCCGGTCACGTGCGCGACCGAGAGCGCCGCGCCGCCGCGGGCGTCGCCGTCGAGCTTGGAGAGCACCACGCCGGTGAAGTCGACGCCTTCGAGGAAGGCCTGGGCGGTGGTGACCGCGTCCTGGCCGACCATGGCGTCGACCACGAACAGGACCTCGTTCGGGTTGACCGCGGCCCGGATGTCGGCGGCCTGCTGCATCAGTTCGGCGTCGATGCCGAGCCGGCCGGCGGTGTCGACGATGACGACGTCGTACTGCTTCTGCTTGGCGTACTCGATCGAGTCGCGGGCGACCTGCACCGGGTCGCCGACGCCGTTGCCGGGCTGCGGGCCGTAGAAGGCGACGCCGGCCCGTTCGGCGACCACGCCGAGCTGGGTGACGGCGTTGGGGCGCTGGAGGTCGCAGGCGACCAGCAGCGGGGTGTGCTTCTGGCTCTTGAGCCAGTGGCCGAGCTTTCCGGCCAGCGTGGTCTTGCCGGCGCCCTGGAGGCCGGCCAGCATGATCACGGTCGGGCCGGTCTTGGCGTACTGCAGGCGGCGGGTCTCGCCACCGAGGATGCTGATCAGCTCCTCGTTGACGATCTTGATGATCTGCTGGGCCGGGTTCAGCGCGCCGGAGACCTCGGAACCGAGGGCACGGTCCTTGACCTGCTTGATGAAGGCGCGGACCACGGGGAGCGCGACGTCCGCCTCCAGCAGGGCGATCCGGATCTCGCGCGCGGTGGCGTCGATGTCCGCCTCGCTGAGACGGCCCTTGCCCCGGAGGTTCTTGAACGTCGCTGCGAGGCGGTCGGAGAGAGTGTCGAACACGTCGGTCGCGGGTCCCTTGCGGCATCGAGTACGGGTACTGTCGTCGCCCCCAAGGGTAGCCGCACCCCGGCGGGCGGTCTGCGCCCCTGCGCGAACAGCGGGTCAGTGCGGCTCCAGGGCGGCCCGGACCGCCCGCACGACCTCCTCGGCCCGGCCCGCCGCCAGCGGTCCGCCGTCGGCGGAGGTGAGGTAGAAGGCGTCCACGGCCTCCGCGCCGAGGGTGGAGACGTGCGCGGTGCGGACCCGCACGCCCGAGGCGTCCAGGGCCCGGCCGATCCGGTGCAGCAGGCCGGGCGCGTCGTGCGCGCGGACCTCCAGCACGGTGGCCGAGCGCGAGGCGTCGTGCGGGGCGACGGTGACCACCGGCGGCGGGGTGCTGATGCCGCGCCGGCGGGGCGCGGCGGCGTCGCGCTCGGCGAGCTTGCGGGTGACGTCCAGCGAGCCGTCCAGGGCGCGGCGCAGGTCGGCGCGGAGCCGGGCGGCGTCGGGCAGGTCGCCGTACTCGGCGGCGACCGTCCAGGACAGCAGCAGGACCGGGCCGGCCCCGACCGGGTCGAGCTCGCGCAGGCCGGCCTTGCGGACGGCGAGCCGGTGCACGGCGAGCACCCCGGCGACGGTGCCGAGCAGGCCGGGGCGGTCGGGGATGGCCAGGGTCAGCTCGACGCCCATCGGCTCGCCGCCGTCCGTGCCGGGCTCGGCGTGGGCGGTGAAGGCCAGCGCGGGGGCGCCGGTGCGGGCCGCCTCCACGGCGAGCCGCTCCTGGTCGGCGGTGACCTCGGGGTCGGCGGCGGGCGGCCGGGTGTCGCCGGCCAGCCGGGCGGCGGTGCGCTCGACCAGGGTGGCGACCAGCGAGGCCCGCCAGCTCGACCAGGCGGCCGGGCCGGTGGCGGTGGCGTCGGCCTCGGTGAGGGCGTGCAGCAGTTCCAGGTGGGTCTGGGTGCCGACGGCCTTGGCGATCAGGTCGGCGGTGGCCGGGTCGTCGGGGTCGCGGCGGGTGGCGGTGTCGACCAGCGTCAGGTGGTGGCGCACCAGCAGCGCCAGGGTGTCGGTGTCGCGCTTGCCGAAGCCCATCCGGACGGCCACGTCGCGGACGATCACCTCGCCGGCCTCGGAGTGGTCGCCGGGCCAGCCCTTGCCCAGGTCGTGCAGCAGCGCGGCGACCAGCAGCAGGTCGGGGCGGGCGGTGCGGCGGGTCATCGCGGCGGCCCGGACGGCGGTCTCGATCAGGTGCCGGTCGACGGTCCAGCGGTGCACGGCGTTGCGCTGCGGCCGGCAGCGGACCCGCTCCCAGTCCGGCAGCATCCGGCTGATCAGCCCCTCGGCCTCCAGCGCCTCCCAGACCGGCAGGCACGCCTCGCCGGCGCCGAGCAGGGTGACCAGCTGCTCGCGGGCCTCGTCGGGCCAGGGCACCGGCAGCGGCCCGCTCTCGGCGGCCAGCCGGCGGACGGTGGCGTAGCCGACGGCGAGCCCGGCCTGGGCGGCCGCGGCGGCGGCCCGCAGCGGCAGCACCGGGTCGGTGGCGGGCCGGGCGGCCTGGGCGAGCACCGCCTCGCCGTCCTGCTCGACCACGCCCTCGGCGAGCGGGCGGCGCTCGGGCGCGACCGGGCCGACCGGGGCGCGCCGGGCGCCGTTGAACGGGAAGCCGAACCGGACGGCGCGGCGCGGCACCGGGTGGCGGCGGGCGGCCAGCACCCGGTCGACCGAGCGCCAGGTGACGTCACAGGCGTACGCGACGGTGCGGGCGGCCCGGTAGACCTGCCGCAGCAGGGTGTCCGCGTCGAGCACGCCGAGGCGTTCGGCGACCTGGTCCTGGTCCTGCAGGGAGAGCCGTTCGGTGGCCCGCCCGGTGGACAGGTGCAGCGCGTCGCGGACGTCGGCGAGGGTGCGGGCGGCCTCGTCCAGGCCGTCGCGGGGGGCGTCGGCGAGCCAGGTGGCGGCCACCGCGTTCAGCGCGACCAGGTCGCGCAGGCCGCCGCGGGCCTCCTTGAGGTCGGGTTCGAGCAGGAAGGACAGCTCGCCGTGGCGTTCGGCCCGGGCGCGGCCGAGCTCGCGGAGCTCGGGGAGCCGTTCGGGGGCGGTGGCGCGCCAGTCGGCGAGGACGGCGGAGCGCAGGTCGGCGGTGAGCTGCGGGTCGCCGGCCAGGTGGCGGGCGTCGAGCAGGCCGAGCTGGGCCTTGAGGTCGGCGGCGGCGACCTCGCGGGCGCCGGCCGGGGTGCGGACGGCGTGGTCGAGGGCGACGCCGCTGTCCCAGACCGGGTACCAGACGCGTTCGGCCAGGCCGTCGGCGAGCGGGCCCTCGTGCAGCAGCAGCACGTCCAGGTCGCTGCGCGGGGAGAGTTCGGCCCGGCCGTAGCCGCCGACCGCGACCAGCGCGGTGCGGGCGGGGGCGCCGGCGGCCCGGTAGAGGGCGGCCAGCCAGTCGTCGGTGAGCCGGGCGAGGGCGGCGCGGCGCTGCGGGCCGGTGGCGCCGGGGTCGGCCAGCAGGCGGGCCCGTTCGGCCGGGTAGCCGTACTCGGCGGGGTCGGTGCTGCTCACGTCTGCTCCCGGTGCGTGCTGGTGCCGGATACGCCTTCGGCGGACCTGCCGCACGGGCAGGTCCGCCAGGAGGGTTCACGGCGGTGGATCAGAGTGGATCGGGTGGGTCGGAGGAGGGGTCAGAGGGCGTCCGGGCCGCGTTCGCCGGTGCGGACCCGGACCGCGGTCTCGACCGGGACGGACCAGACCTTGCCGTCGCCGATCTTGCCGGTGCGGGCGGCCTTGACCACCACGTCGATCAGCTGCTCGGCGTCCTCGTCGTCGACCAGTATCTCGATCCGGACCTTCGGCACCAGGTCGACGGTGTACTCGGCGCCGCGGTAGACCTCGGTGTGGCCGCGCTGCCGGCCGTACCCGCTGGCCTCGGTGACGGTCAGGCCGTGCACCCCGAACGCCTGCAGGGCGTCCTTGACCTCGTCCAGGCGGTGCGGCTTGATGACGGCGGTGATCAGCTTCATCGGGCGTCGACCTCGGTCTTCTCGGCGGGGACGGCCACCGGAGCGGCCGGGGTGCGGGCGAGGCTGGCGCCGACGGCGGTGAAGTCGTAGGCGGACTCGGCGTGCTCGGCCTGGTCGATGCCGGACACCTCGACGTCCTCGGCGACCCGGAAGCCGATGGTCTTCTGGATCGCCTGGCCCAGCAGCCAGGAGAGCACGAAGGAGTAGACCAGGACGACGACCACGCCGAGCGCCTGCTTGCCGAGCTGGCCCAGGCCGCCGCCGTAGAACAGGCCGGACGCGGTCTGGCCGACGTGGCCGGTGGCGAAGAAGCCGATCAGCAGCGAGCCGACGATGCCGCCGACCAGGTGGACGCCGACCACGTCGAGCGAGTCGTCGAAGCCGAACTTGTACTTCAGGCTGATCGCCGCGGCGCACAGCGCGCCGGCGATCAGGCCGATCGCGATCGAGCCGAGCGGGGAGACCGAGCCGCAGGCCGGGGTGATGGCGACCAGGCCGGCCACCGCGCCGGAGGCGGCGCCGAGGGTGGTGAACGCGCCGTGCCGGATCTTCTCGTAGGCGAGCCAGCCGAGGACGGCGGCGGCGGTGGCGACCTGGGTGTTGACGAAGGCCATGCCCGCGACGCCGTTGGCGGCCAGCGCCGAACCGGCGTTGAAGCCGAACCAGCCGAACCACAGCAGGCCGGAGCCGAGCATCACCAGCGGCAGGCTGTGCGGGCGCATCGGGTCCTTCTTGAAGCCGATCCGCTTGCCGAGCACCAGCGCCAGGGCCAGGCCCGCCGCACCGGCGTTGATGTGCACCGCGGTGCCGCCGGCGAAGTCGATCACGCCGTTGCGGTCACCGAGCCAGCCGCCGTTGCCGCCGTCGAAGAAGAACACCCAGTGCGCGACCGGGAAGTACACGATGGTCACCCAGAGCGCCACGAACAGGCTCCAGGCGGCGAACTTCGCCCGGTCGGCGATGGCGCCGCTGATCAGCGCCGGGGTGATGATCGCGAACATCAGCTGGAAGGCCGCGAAGCCGGTCACCGGGATCGTCCCGGTCAGCGCGTTCAGGTCGATGCCGCGCATGCCCAGGTAGTCGAGGTTGCCGATCAGACCCGCCCCGGCGTCCGGCCCGAAGGCCAGCGTGTAGCCGTACAGGACCCAGAGCACCGTGACGATGGCCAGTGAGATGAAGCTCATCACCAGCATGTTGAGGGTGCTCTTGACCCTGACCATGCCTCCGTAGAAGAAGGCCAGACCCGGGGTCATCAACATGACCAGGGCCGCACAGATGAACACAAAGGCGGTATCGCCCGCGCTGAAGCCGTCCGGCATCGGCGTCTCCTCCGAATGAGAGCCGCACCACGACCGGGATACCTGTCCCGTGCCATCCCGGCGTGTCGGCGATGAGAGGAGAGTGCCGAAGGCGGGTTTCGGCCGATGCGGCACGGTGTTTCGCCGCAGTGACGCGGTTGACGCGCCCGTTACGGGCACGTGAACCACGGCTGGTGACGCGTACTGGACAGCCCGTGTCATACTCCGACGGCCGTCCGGACGGGGGGCGGACGGCCGTCGGTGGCGGGATCGCGGCGGGTCAGACCACCGAGACGAACTCCGGGATGTCGTGCACCACCCGCTCGGCCAGCCGGTCCACCCCGGGGGCGCCGCGGAAGTCCCGGCTGGCGGCCTCGGAGGTCTTCCGGACCCGGGTGTTCAGCCGCTCGGAGCGCACCTTCTTGGCGATGTCGACCGCCTCCTCGCAGTACTTCGCCGCGTCCTCCGGCTCGTTCTGCAGCAGCCGCACCGAGGCCATCCCGACCAGGTTGAACGCGTAGGTGCGGACGTGGTCGGCGTCCTCCCGGAACCGGTCGACCGCCTCGGTGATCAGCTTCTCGGCGGGCTTGGCCATCGCCGCGCCGTGGTCCGAGGTGTAGGCCAGGTCCCGGTAGGAGTGCCCGTTCTCCGCGCACAGCTCGGCGTACGAGAAGAACTTGAGCCAGTTCGGCGTCTCCTCGTTGCTCTCCTTGATGTCGGTGAAGGTGTCCTCGGACAGCCGGACCGCCCGGGCGCACCGGTTGAGCTCGCCGATGGTGGAGTACGCCCGGGCCTCCATCGCGTACAGCAGCGACTGCTGGCGGGCGGTGGCGGTGTCCCGGCTGCCGTACTGGGCGAGGTGGATCAGCTCCAGCGCGTCCTCGCCGCGGTTGAGGTGGATCATCTGCCGGCTCATGTCGGTCAGCACGTGCGCCCCGAACGGGCGGTCACCGGCCTCCTTGGCCGCGTGCAGCGCCAGCACGTAGTACTTCTGCGCGCTCGGGTGCATGCCGACGTCGTACGACATGAAGCCCGCCAGGTGGGCGAGTTCGGCGGTGATCCGGAACAGCCGCTTGGTGATCGCCTCGGGGTAGGTCTCCTGCAACAGGTCGGTGACCTCGTGGAGTTGGCCGACCACCGCCTTGCGGCGCAGGCCGCCGCCGTTCTGCGCGTCCCACTTCCGGAACATCTCGGTGGTCTGCTCCAGCAGCTGCATCTCCGGCTCGGACAGCCGCCCGGAGAACTGCTGGCCGCCGTTGGCCGCCGCCAGGATCGGGGTCGGCGCCCCGTTCGGACCGGGCGTCAGCCAGCGCTGCATCGGCTCGATCAGCGCAGCGCCGGCCGTCAGCGCCAGCGAAGTGCCCAGGAAACCGCGGCGGTTGAGCATCAGGTCGCTGCGCGAGTACTCGCTGATCGCCTGCACGGTCTGCTGCGGGCTCCACGGCAGGTCCACCCCGCTGCCGACGGTGGTCACCTGGACCACCGCGCGCAGGCCGAGGTCCTCGACCGAGACCACCGAGCCGAAGCGCTCCGAGAACAGCTCGGACATGATCTTCGGGATCGGCTCGCGCGGCTGCTCGCCGTCCAACCAGCGGCGCACCCGCGAGGTGTCCGTGGAGACGTGGTGCGCGCCGATCTGCCGTGCCCTGCGGTTCACTTGGCGCGCCAGCTCGCCCTTCGACCAGCCGCTGCGCGCGAACCAGGAGCCAAGCTTCTCGTTCGGCTGCTTCTCACCCATGGGACCGTCCCCATCCCGCCCCGACCCGGGGCCCCGCATTCGCCCTGACCCTTTTCGTCGCCGCCCGCGTGACCGGTCGGCTGCGTTCCGTATGCCGAACGTAGCGTTCCTCCGCCATCCGGGGGAGCAACGTCGGAGAAACGCCACCTTTCGCCACCCCCAGGGGTGAACTACCGGACCGGCGGCCGCGCTTCACTATGAGTCAGCTCGGCATGACCCCGGCACATGCCCGGACCCGACGGCACCCGACGGAGGCACGCGTGCGGCAACGACGATCCGGCATCCGAGGCGCCGGTGCAAGGCGCTTGCTCGCCCGCGCCACCCGAATTGGCGTACGCCGGTCCGCGCGCGCCTCCGGCGCACCACGCACCACGCGCCCGACCGGCGACGCGCCGTCACCCTCCCGTAACCAGCGGCGACCGGAAGCGGTTGGGGGTGGCATGGACAAGCTCTTCGGCACCCTGCGGCTCACCCCCCTCGGCGGCCGCCGCCGCACCCGGCCCACCGCGCTGCAGGCCGCCGCCGAGTACTCCGGGCGCTGGGGCTGGACGCTGGCCGTCGGCAACCCGACCGAGCGCGCCGGGACGGCCTGCGACTGTGGCGTCCCGCACTGCGCCGCGCCCAACCTGCACCGCCGGGTCGGCCCGGTGATCGCCCCCGGCGCCGCGCCCGCCGAGCTGGCCGCCCGATGTCCGGCCGACGCTCCGCTGCTGCTCCCCACCGGCCACCAGTTCGACGTCCTGGACGTCCCGGCGCAGCCCGGCCTGCAGGCCCTGGTCCGGCTGGAGCGGATGGGCACCCAAGTCGGCCCGGTGCTGGCCTCCCCGGCCGGCCGGCTGCTGCTCTTCGTCGCGCCCGGCACCGCCGAGCGGCTGCCCGACCTTCTCTACCGGATGGGCTGGGACGACGCCTCGCTCGACCTCGCCTGCCACGGCCTCGGCTCCTACCTGGCCGCCCCGCCCACCCCGCTCGGCCCGCTCGGCCCGATGCGCTGGCTGCGCCGCCCGACCGCCGACGGCACCCCGCCCGAGGCCCGGCTGCTGCTCGGCACCCTGGCCTACGCCTGCCACCGCACCCGGGACCGGCAGAGCGAGCTCGCCAGCTAGGCCCGGTCCCGCCGCCCCCCGGTCCGGCCGCTCCCGGGCCCTGACGCGCCGAGGGCCCGCCCGGGAGGGCGTCTCCCTCCTCGAACGGACCCTCGGGTGGTGCGGCGGCTAGCCGAGCAGCGCGTCCACGAAGGCGCCCGGCTCGAACGGCGCGAGGTCGTCCGCGCCCTCGCCGAGGCCGATCAGCTTGACCGGCACGCCGAGTTCGCGCTGCACCGAGATGACGATGCCGCCCTTCGCGGTGCCGTCGAGCTTGGTGAGCACGATGCCGGTGATGTCGACCACCTCGGCGAACACCCGGGCCTGGACCAGGCCGTTCTGTCCGGTGGTGGCGTCCAGCACCAGCAGCACCTCGTCGACCGGGCCGTGCTTCTCGACGACCCGCTTGACCTTGCCGAGCTCGTCCATCAGGCCGGTCTTGGTGTGCAGCCGGCCGGCGGTGTCGATCAGGACGGTGTCGACGCCGTCGGCGATGCCCTGCTTGACCGCGTCGAACGCGACCGAGGCCGGGTCGCCGCCCTCGGGGCCGCGCACGGTGTGCGCGCCGACCCGCTCGCCCCAGGTCTGCAGCTGGTCGGCGGCGGCGGCGCGGAAGGTGTCGGCGGCGCCGAGCACGACCTTCCGGCCGTCGGCGACCAGGACCCGGGCCAGCTTGCCGGTGGTGGTGGTCTTGCCGACGCCGTTGACGCCGACCACCAGCACCACGGCCGGGCCGTCGCCCGGCTTGACCGAGCGGACGGTGCGGTCGGCCTCGGTGCCGATCAGCTTGACGAGTTCCTCGCGGAGCAGGCCGCGCAGCTCGTCGGGGGTGCGGGTGCCGAGCACCTTGACCCGGGTGCGCAGGTTGTCGACCAGCTCCTGGGTGGCGGCGACGCCGACGTCGGCGGTGAGGAGGGTCTCCTCGACCTCCTCCCAGGTGTCCTCGTCGAGGCGGTCGCGGGAGAGCAGGGTGAGCAGTCCCTTGCCGAGGGTGGACTGCGAGCGGGAGAGCCGGGAGCGCAGCCGGACCAGGCGTCCGGCGGTGGGCTCGGGCACCTCGATCGCGGGCGCGGCCTCGGCCTCCTCGGCCCGCACCTCCTCGGCGGCCGGCTCCTCGACCGGTGCCCCGGGGGCCCCGGGAGCCTCCGGCGCCTCGGTGGCCTCGGTGGCCCCGGTCGCCGTGGGCGGCGCGGTGGGCTCGGCGGCCCCCTCCGCGGGCTTGGCCGGCGAGGGCTTGGCCGGGGCTGGCGCGGTGATGGTCGGCGCCTGGCCCGGCTTGTCCAGTTCTTTGCGTCGTCTGCCGGAGACGACGAGTCCGGTGATCGCGCCGATGGCGACCACCGCGATGACAACGGCAAGGATCACGTATTCCATAACCCGTCCAGTATCACTTAGCGCCTATGCCGGGCCCGGCTGTGCGGGCTCCAGCGCTGTCCTGTGCTCGTCCTGGCGTTCCTGCCCGGGTACCCGCAACCGCTGGCTGATCACCTGCGAGATGCCGTCGCCCTTCATGGTGACGCCGTACAGGGCGTCGGCGGACTCCATGGTGAGCTTCTGGTGGGTGATGACGATCAGTTGGGAGCTCGCCCGCAGCTCCTCCATGATCCCGACCAGCCGCCGCAGGTTGGTCTCGTCGAGCGCGGCCTCCACCTCGTCCATGACGTAGAACGGGCTGGGCCGGGCCTTGAAGATGGACACCAGCAGCGCGACGGCGGTGAGCGAGCGTTCGCCGCCGGAGAGCAGCGAGAGCCGCTTGACCTTCTTGCCGGGCGGCCGGGCCTCGACCTCGACGCCGGTGGTGAGCATGTTCTCCGGGTCGGTGAGCAGCAACCGGCCCTCGCCGCCGGGGAAGAGCCGGGCGAAGACGCCCTCGAACTGGGCGGCGGTGTCGTGGTAGGCGGCGGTGAACAGCTGCTCGACCCGGGTGTCGACGTCGCGGACGATGTCCATCAGGTCGCGGCGGCTCTTGCGCAGGTCGTCGAGCTGCTCGCCGAGGAACCGGTGCCGGGCCTCCAGCGCGGCGAACTCCTCCAGCGCGAGCGGGTTGACCTTGCCGAGCTGCTGGTGGGCGCGTTCGGCGGCCTTGAGCCGCTGCTCGACCTCGGCCCGGACGTAGGGGCGGGGCTCGCCGGCGGGTTCCCGGCCGTCCCCGGCGGGCGGGGCGTCCTCGGCGGGCGGGGCGGGGACGGGCCGGTCGGGGCCGTAGCCGGCGAGCAGTTCGCCGGCCTCGATGCCGAACTCCTCCAGCGCCCTGGACTCCAGCTGTTCGATCCGCAGCCGCTTCTCGGCGCGCAGCACCTCGTCGCGGTGCCCGGCGTCGACCAGGCGGTCGAGTTCGGCCTTGAGTTCGCGGCCGTGCTCGCGGAACTGCCGCAGTTCGGCCTCGCGGGCGGCGCGGTCGGCCTCGACGGCGGCGCGTTCGGTCTCGGCGGTGGCGAGCGTCCCCTCGATCCGGCCGAGCAGGTGGCGGGCGCCGGCGGCGACGGCGGTGGCGACGGCGCCCTCGTGGCGGGCGCGTTCGCGGCGTTCGGCGGCGCGGGCGCGGGCCTCGCGCTCGGTGCGGGCGGCGCGGTCGAGCCGGTCGGCGCGGCCGCTCAGGCCGCGGACCCGCTCCTCGTGGGTGCGGACGGCGAGCCGGGACTCCATCTCGGTCTGCCGGGCGGCGGAGGCGGCGGTGGCGAGCCGGTCGCGTTCGGCGGGGTCGGGTTCGTCCTCGCCGCCGTCGGCGAGTTCCTCGGCGGTGGCGAGCCGGGCGGCGAGTTCCTCGGCGGCGGCCCGGGCCCCGGCGAGGCCGCGGTCGGCCCCGGCGGCGGCGACGGCGGTGCCGTCGGCCTCGTCGGCGGCGGCGCGGGCGGCGCCGCCGGAGCGGCCGAGGGTGCCGGCGAGTTCGGCCCGGCGCTGTTCGCCCTGCCGCCGGCGGGCGGTCGACCGCTCGACCTCGGCGGTGAGTTCGGCGCGCCGTTCGCGGGCGGCGGCGAGTTCTCCGGCCAGCCGCTCGCAGCGGGCGTCGAGTTCCGCGATGCCGCGGGCGGCTTCGGTGACGGCGGCGCGGGTCTCCAACGGGCTGGGCGCGCCGGGCGATCCGCCGTGGGCGAGGGCGGCGGAGAGCAGGTCGCCGTCCGGGGTGACGGCGTTCCAGTGCGGGTGGGCGGCGGTCAACCGCCGTGCCGCGTCGAGGTCCTCGACCACGGCGGTGCGTTCCAGCAGTCGGCGGGCGGCGTCGGCCACCGCGGCCGGGCCGTCGACCAGGGCGCCGGCCCAGCGGGCGCCGGCCGGCGGGTCCGGGACCGCGGGCCGCGTCCCGTCGGCGATCAGCAGGGCGGCCCGGCCGGCGTCCTCGGCGCGCAGCCGGGCGAGGGCGGCGGCGGCGGTGGCCGCGTCGGGGACGGCGACGGCTTCGGCGGCGGCGCCGAGCGCGGCGGCCACGGCGAGTTCGAACCCGGGGGTGACGGTGAGGAGTTCGGCGGCCGGGCCGAGGACGCCGGGGAGGCCGAGCAGGGCGGCGCTGCCGTCCTTGCGGCGCAGGCCGAGGGCGAGCGCGTCGTGCCGGGCGGTGAGCGCGGCACGTTCCTTCTCGGCGGCGGTGAGTGCCTCGCGGGCCGCCGAGAGGGCTCGTTCGGCGGCCCGCAGGGCGTCCCGGGCCTGCTCGTGGAGTTCCTCGCCGAGTTCCTCCTCCGCGCTGAACTCCCGGTTCCGTTCGAGGAGTTCCTCGTACTCCCGCTGGGCGGCGGCGGCCCGCAGCCGGGCCTCGTCGCGGGCGGTGGCGAGCCGCTGGGCCTCGGCCCCGGCGGCGGCGGCCCGGGAGCGGGCGGCGGCGGCGCTGCCCTGCAGGCGGGCGAGTCCTTCGCGCCGGTCGGCGATGGCCCGGGCGGCGGCGCGCAGCCGGGTCTCCTCCTCGGCGAGGGCGCGTTCGAGGTCGGCGCGTTCCTCGACGGCCTCGGCCAGCGCGTACCGGGCCTGTTCCAGGGCCTCTTCGAGGGCGGCCTCCTCCTCGCGGACCCGGGCGGCCTCGCGTTCGAGGTCCTCGGGGTCGCGGCCGGGGCGTTCCTCCAGCTGTCCGGCGGTGGCGGCGGCGCGCACCCGGGCCTCGGCGAGGCCGATGGTGCCGCGGGTGCGTTCGGCGAGCGAGGAGAGCCGGTACCAGGTCTGCCGGGCGGCTTCCAGGGCGGGCCCGAGCTGTTCGACCTGGGCCTCCAGGACGGCTTCGCGCTGGAGGGCGGCGGCGAGTTGCTGTTCGACGGTGGTGCGGCGCAGTCCCAGGGCGAGTTCGTCGGCGACCTCGGCCTCGACGGCGCGGCGCAGGGTGAGCAGGTCGTCGGCGAGCAGTCGCAGCCGGGCGTCGCGCAGTTCGGCCTGGATGCCGGCGGCGCGCCGGGCGATCCTGGCCTGGCGGCCCAGCGGGCCGAGCTGGCGGCGCAGTTCGGCGACCAGGTCCTGGACCCGGTTGAGGTTGGTCTGCATCGCGTCGAGCTTCCGCAGCGCCTTCTCCTTGCGCTTGCGGTGCTTGAGGACGCCGGCCGCCTCCTCGATGAAGGCGCGCCGCCCCATCGGGTCGGCGTGCAGCACGGAGTCGAGCTGGCCCTGGCCGACGATGACGTGCATCTCGCGGCCGATGCCGGAGTCGGAGAGGAGTTCCTGGATGTCGAGCAGCCGGCAGGTGGTGCCGTTGAGCGCGTACTCGCTGCCGCCGTTGCGGAACATCGTCCGGGTGATGGTGACTTCGGAGTAGTCGATCGGCAGGGCGCCGTCGGTGTTGTCGATGGTGAGGCTGACCTCGGCGCGGCCGAGCGGCGGGCGGCCGCTGGTGCCGGCGAAGATGACGTCCTCCATCTTGCCGCCGCGCAGCGACTTGGCGCCCTGTTCGCCCATCACCCAGGAGAGCGCGTCGACGACGTTGGACTTGCCGGAGCCGTTGGGGCCGACCACGCAGGTGATGCCGGGTTCGAAGCGCAGGGTGGTCGCCGAGGCGAAGGACTTGAACCCGCGCAGGGTCAGGCTCTTGAGGTGCACCCGACCGTCCTCCTCGCCGCGGACCGCCGCGAACCGCCGGACCGCCGAACCCCGCGCCGCGGACCGCGGCGGCGCGCCCCGTCACCTGCCGTCCCCTCCGGGACGGCCCGCCGCCTGCGACTGTATCCGGCCGCACCGCCGCCGGGGCTCCAGGCGGGGGTTTGGCCGTGCGGCGGGTCGGGCAGTCTCTCGGCGAGCGGACCGGCGTGGACACGACGAAGGGACGTCCGCATCGGACGTCCCTCGCAGGCTGCCATCCCCTCGTCGGGGAAGCTCAGTGCACGACTGCGTCGATCGTGAGGACCACGAGCGATCAGGTCAGGGCCGGCTCGCGCTGGTCCAGGTCGATGCTGCTGAGCAGCGAGTGCTCGTCGGCGACGGCGGACAGCGCGTCGTTCTCGGCCTGGAGCTTCATGAGCTCGTTCTCCAGGTCCTGGACGCGCTGCTGCAGCCGTCGCATCTCGGAGAGCATTCGCGGGTCGGGGCCGCCGACGTACCCGAGAAGCGCCTTTGCCATGATGTGTGGTCCTCCACGCTGAGTGACCGAACCGTGTACGGTGGGTCTTTGGGGGAAGGGATACGCACGCGCCTGCGCGCCGGACGTGCTGGCTGGGCACTACGAGGGCATCCGCTGGTGAGTGACACACTCACAGGCGTGGCCCCGCCGGTTAAACGCAAACCTGTGCGCGGGTTTCCAGCGTCTCACCAAAGACCGTACGGGTCAACACGATCACCGCACGCTACCGCGCCCCTGTCACCTGCATGGCGGGAACCTCACACCATCGGCCGGGCTAGTGGATCACTACGTCTGCGGAGTCAACCATGACTCCGGCCCGAAGGCAACCCTATGACACCGGCAGTTGCCGGGGGCTCTCCTCCCGCCGGCAACCGCGGTGTGCTCATCGGATCGCGAAGCCCTCGTACCCCTCGCCCACGGCGGTCCAGATCTCGGTGACTCCGCTGACCTGACCAGGCGTTCCGGGCCCGCGCAGCGCGGCGAGCAGCCGCTCGCAGTCGGCGCGCGACCCCTCGGCGACCACCTGGACCCGGCCGTCCCCGAGGTTGCTCGTGTAGCCCGTCAGCCCGATCTCCAGGGCCCTGGCCCTGGTCCACCAGCGGAACCCCACCTGCTGGACGCGGCCGCGCACCCAGACGGTGGCGCGGACGGATCGGTGGCTGTCGTGACCTTGCATGTGTCCGACCATAGTCGGGCACTTCGGGGGCGCTCGGAACGGGCTTCACGCCCCTTCCACCGACCCTCCCCACCCCAGCACGGCCCCTCCTCTCCCGCACGACCATCCCCGCGCGAACCTCCCCGCCGCCGACCCCGCGCCCGGCCCTCAGCGGTGGTGCTCGGCCAGCGAGTGCAGCGTCCAGCCCCGGCCGGCCGGGTCCAGCGGGGCGGTGGCGGCGGTGAACAGCTCGGCCGCCCGCCGGTAGGAGAGCCGGCCGCGGCCGGTGAGCGGGCAGCGGTCGCGCTCCGGGGTGCCGGCCGGGGCGCGCCGGCCGGTGAGGAACAGCGGCCCCGCGGTGCGGCCGGCCACCAGCAGCGGCAGCAGCCGGGCGGTGCCGCCGCGCCAGCGCAGCGGGCGCTCGCCGGCCGCCGTGCGGGCCTGGCGGTTCGGCAGGTCGAGCCGGTCCACGTCCAGCGCGAGCAGCCGCTCGATCGGCGCGCCGGTCTCCCGGACCAGGTGCCACAGCACCTTCTCGCGCAGCGGCACCCGCAGCGCGAGCACCGCCCGCAGCCGCTCCTCCCCCGGCGCCCCCGCGGCGGCGGGACGGACCGGCAGCGGCCGCAGCTCCCCGGCCGGGTCGGCGGACAGCCAGCCCCGCGCGCACCACCAGCGCAGGGCGGCCCGCAGCGCGGACAGTTCGCGGTTGGCGGTGCGCGCGCCCACCGCCCCGGCCCGGGCGGCGAAGGCGGCGGCCAGCCGCTCGGGCGCGCCCGGCCCGTCCAGCAGGGTGAGCGGCAGCACCGGCGGGGCGGCCCGCCGCCGCTCGGGGCCGGACGGCGGGGTGCGGCCGACCAGCAGCCAGGCCCAGGTGTGCAGGGCGATCCGGTAGACCCGCCGGGAGCCGTCCGCGAGCGGCGCCCCCGCCAGGTAGTGCTCGGCCGCGACGGCGAACTCCACGGGTGTCATTCCCGCAGTAAATCCTCCTGGCCGGAAACCGTCAACACCCGCCCCGACTGCGGTAAATCGGCGATTTACTGCGCCGGACCCCGACCCCGGGAAAATTGAGGCGGATCCGCTCAGGTTTTCCGGCGCGACCCCTTGCCGGGCGGCCCGGCGGCCGGGCAGCCTGCCGGTTGTGACACCGACTCCACGGCGGCTCGCCGTCCTGCGCGGGCGGCCCTTCCGCCTCTTCTTCACCGGGTACGCGGTCTCCCTGTTCGGCTCCTCCACCGCCTCCGTCGCGGTGGCCTTCGCGGTGCTGGACGGCGGGGGCGGCGGCTCCGGGCTGGGCGTGGTGATGGCGGCCCGGATCGTGCCGATCGTGCTGCTGCTGGTGCTCGGCGGGGCGGCCGCCGACCGGCTCGGACCGCGCCGGACCATGCTCGGCTCGGACGCCCTGCGCTGCGCGACCCAGGCCGCCACCGCGGCGCTGCTGTTCGCCGGGCACGGGACGGTGTGGGCGCTGGCCGCGCTGATGGTGCTGTGGGGACTGGGCGAGGCGGTGTTCCTGCCCGCGCAGGACGCGCTGCTGCCGCGGATCGTCCCGCCCGCCGAACTGGCCGACGCCAACGCGCTGCTGGGCATCGCCCGGAACGGCTCCGCGGTGGCCGGCCCGGCCCTGGCGGGGCTGCTGACCGCCACCGCGGGCCCGGGCTGGGTGCTGCTGCTCGACGCCGCCTCGTACGCGGCGGGCCTGGCCGCGCTGGCCCTGCTGCGCCTCCCGCCCGCACCCGCCGCCGACGGCCCCGCGCCCGGGCTGCTGGCCGAACTCCGCGACGGCTGGGACGAGTTCCGCTCCCGGCGGTGGCTGTGGGTGAGCGTGCTGCAGGGCTGCCTGTTCAACCTGCTGGTGTGGGCGCCGTTCCTGGTGCTCGGCCCGGTGCTGGCCCGCGCGCGGCTCGGCGGCGCGGGCGGCTGGGGCGCGGTGCTGGGCGCCTACGGGGCGGGCGCGGTGCTCGGCGGGCTGGTGCTGCTGGGGCGGCGGCCGCGCCGTCCGCTGCGCACGGTGCTGCTGGTGACCGCGGGCTGGGCGCTGCCCTCGGGGGCGCTGGCGCTGGGCTGGCCGCTGCCGCTGGTGATGGCGGCGGCCGCCGGGGCCGGGGTGACCTCGATCGTCTCCGGCAGCCTGTTCGCCGCCCTGACCCAGCGCCACGTCCCGCCGCGGGCGCTGGGCCGGGTCGGCGCGTACGTGACGCTCGGGGCGTTCGCGTTCGGGCCGGTGGGGCTGGCGCTGGCCGGCCCGCTCGCCTCGGCGGTCGGCGCGGGGACGGTGCTGGGCTGGGGCGCGGCCTGGCAACTGCTGTCCTGCGCGGCGGTGCTGGCGCTGCTGGGCCGCCGCGAGCCGGCCGCCGACGGCCTCCCGCTCCCGGACCCGCGAGCGGTCCCCGTCCCGTCCGGGCGGGACGGGGGGCGGGACCGGGGCCGGGGACCGTCGGCCCGCTGAGCCGGCTGCCGGGACCGGCTGATGGCCCCGGACCCGCTACCCCAGGACGGTATCGGGGCCCGCACCCCCGCCGACCGGCCGGAGTTGCTCCCCGGCGGCCCGGCGGGGCGCTCCGAGCGGGCATAGTGGTGACGATCTTCCGCAGCCGTACCCGTTCCCCCTCAGGAGACTCCAGGTGATCCTCGGCCTCGTCACCGCCGTCGCGGCGTCCGCCTGCTACGGCACCGGCTCGGTGCTGCAGGCCCTCGGCGCCCGCCGCTCGGCCCGGCAGGAGGCGGCGGACGGCACCGTCACCGAGCACGGCGGGCCGAGCCTGGCCTCGACCGCGAAGGCCGCCGTCACCTGGGAGTTCATCCTCGGCACGGTGCTGGACTTCATCGGCTTCGGCCTGGGCGCGCTGGCCGCCCGGCTGCTGCCGCTGTTCCTGTCGCAGACCATCATCAGCGCCAACCTGGTGATCACCGCGGTGCTCTCGGTGAAGCTGCTGGGCCTGCGGCTGCGGCAGTTGGAGTGGCTGTCGATCGGGATCCTGTGCGGCGCGCTGGTGCTGCTCGCGGTGGCGGCCGGCCCGGAGGGCGGGCACGAGGCGGCCCGGGCCTTCCACTGGGCACTGCTGATCGGCTCCGCGGTGCTGGTCGCGGGCGGTTCGCTGGTGGTGCGCCGGCTCGGGTCGGGCGGGGCGATCGTGGCGGGCCTGCTCTCCGGCCTGGGCTTCGGCGCGCTGGGCATCGGCGTGCGGGTCCTGGACGGCGTGCAGCCCTTCGACCTCGGCGCGCTGCTCGCCGACCCCGCGCTGTACGCCGTCCTGGTCGGCGGCCTGGGCGGGATGTACCTGCACACGGTGGCCTTGCAGATCGGCTCGGTGAACGGCGCGACCGCCGCCCTGGTGGTCGGCGAGACGGTCGTCCCGGGCGCGGTGGGCGTGCTCTGGCTCGGCGACTCCTCCCGGGACGGCCTGGGCTGGCTGGCCGTGCTCGGCTTCGTGCTGGCGGTGGCCAGTGCCGTCGGCGTGGCCTACTTCGGCGAGGAGGGCGGCGCGCTGCACGCGGCCGCCGAGGAGGAGAAGGCGGCCGCCGGGAGGGCGCACTGACGGCGCCCCGGCCCGGCCGCCGGGTCGGGGCGACCGGGAGGGCCGGGCGGGCGGATCAGGCCCGGGGCGGGCGCTGGCAGGTGGGGCAGGAGTAGCTGGAGCGGTTCATCCAGGCGTCGCGGCGCATCGCGGTGCCGCAGCGGCGGCAGGGCTGCCCCTCGCGGCCGTAGGCGTCGAGGTCGCGGGAGAAGTAGCCGCTCTCGCCGTTGACGTTGACGTACATCGAGTCGAAGCTGGTGCCGCCGACGGCCAGCGCCGCCGTCATGACGTCCCGGGCGTGGCCGAGCAGTTCGAGCGCGGCGGGGCGGGTCAGGGTGGCGGTGGGGCGGTCGAAGTGCAGGCGGCTGCGCCAGAGCGCCTCGTCGGCGTAGATGTTGCCGACGCCGCTGACCAGGGTCTGGTCGAGCAGGGCGCGCTTGACGGTGGTGCGCTTGGCGCGCAGGGCGCGGGCGAAGGCGTCGTCGTCGAAGCGGGCGTCGAGCGGGTCGCGGGCGATGTGGGCGAGCGAGAGCGGGGTGGACTCGGGGTCGCCGGCCTCGGCCTCCTCGACGGCGAGGCCGCCGAAGGTGCGCTGGTCGACGAAGCGCAGTTCGGTGCCGCCGTCGGTGAACCTCAGCCGGGCCCGCAGGTGCACGGAGTCGGCCATCTCCGGTTCCTGGACGAGGAGTTGGCCGCTCATCCCGAGGTGGCCGATCAGCGAGAGGCCGTCGCCGAGCGGCACCCACAGGTACTTGCCGCGGCGCTGCGGCGCGCCGAGGGTGCGGCCGCGCAGCAGCGCGGTGAACTCGTCGGAGCCGCCCGCCTGGCGGCGGACGGCCCGCGGGTGCAGCACCTGGACGTCGCCGACGGTGCGTCCGGCGGCCCAGCGGGCCAGACCGCGGCGGACGACCTCTACCTCGGGCAGCTCGGGCACGGCGCGTCCGCGCTCAGACCGTCGCGGCGGATTCGCCGGCGGGCCGCACGGCCTGTTCGGCCTCGTGCTTGGCCTTGATGGAGCGCCAGGCGGACTCGGCGGCCTTCTGCTCGGCTTCCTTCTTCGAGCGTCCGCTGCCGGAGCCGTAGTCCTGGCCGGCCACCCGGGCGGCGGCGGTGAAGGTCTTCTCGTGGTCCGGGCCGGATTCGGCGACCACGTACTCGGGGACGCCCAGGCCGACGGAGGCGGTGAGCTCCTGGAGGCTGGTCTTCCAGTCGAGTCCGGCGCCGAGCTGCGCGGATTCCGCGATCAGCGGGTCGAACAGGCGGTGGACGAACTCGGTGGCCGCGTCCAGGCCCTGGTCGAGGTAGGTCGCGCCGATCACGGCTTCGACGGTGTCCGCGAGGATCGACGACTTGTCGCGGCCGCCGGTGCCCTCCTCGCCCTTGCCCAGGCGGATGAAGGCCCCGAGGTCCAGGCCGCGGCCGACCTCGGCGAGCGCGCGGGAGTTGACCACCGCGGCGCGGAGTTTGGCGAGCGTGCCCTCGGCGACCTCCGGGTGGAGGCGGTAGAGGGTGTCGGTCACCACGAGGCCCAGCACCGAGTCGCCGAGGAACTCCAGGCGCTCGTTGGTGGGCAGCCCGCCGTTCTCGTAGGCGTACGAGCGGTGGGTCAGGGCGCGTACCAGAAGGGCGCGCTCAAGTGAGTACCCGAGGCGCCCTTCCAGGACGTCGTATTCGGTCGAAGCCGGCCCACCGCCCCTACCCCCGTTGGTCCCGGGGTTCGGCTTGCGGGGGGAACTGCCAGTGTCCGACATCGATCCGTGCACCCCGCCGATCAGACCGAGAGGACCTGGCGACGGTTGTACGTGCCGCAGGTCGGGCACGCGGTGTGCCCGAGCTTCGGCTCGTGGCAGCGGTCGCACGCGACGAGCGCGGGCACGACAGCCTTCCAGTTGGAACGGCGGTGACGCGTGTTGCTGCGCGACATCTTCCGCTTCGGAACAGCCACGGTAAATCTCCTGGTTCTACGGCGGGGCCCTCACGGGTACCGCTGTGTCTTATTCCTCGTCACCCTCGTCGCCGGGGGCGGCGGAGAGTCCCTGCAGAGCCGCCCACCGGGGGTCGGCGGCGTCGTGGTGGTGCGCCGGGTCGTCGCTCAGGCGGGCTCCGCACTCGGAGCACAGACCCAGGCAGTCGTCCTGGCACACCGGCTGCAGCGGCAGTGCGAGCACCACCGCGTCACGCAGCACCGGCTGGAGGTCGAACAGGTCGCCCTCCAGGCGGTAAGTCTCGTCCTCGGACTCCTCGTCGAAGTCGTCCCCCGCGATCGCGCGGTGACGCTCCTCGGACTCCGGGTAGTAGTAGAGCTCCTGGAAGTCGACCTCCAGGTCGTCCTCCACCGGCTCCAGGCAGCGGGAGCACTCGCCGGTGACGTGGGCCTCGGCGGTGCCGGTGACCAGCACGCCCTCGACCACCGACTCCATGCGGAGCTCCAGCGCGATCTCGCTCTTCTCGGGAACGCCGATCACGTCCGCGATGCCGAGCTCCGCCGGGGCCTCCAGGGTGCGGGTCACCTTGCGCAGCGATCCGGGGCGACGGCCGAGCTCGTGCGTGTCGAACACGAGGGGGTCGCGGTGGTCGAGGCGGTTCAAGGTTTCCTGACTTCCTGGGCGGCGGCGCGCATCCCTGCGCGGCGCGGAGTTTCGGTTTCTGCGGCGGCCCGGCGAGCGGGCACACGGCGAACCCGGCACGAACAGGCCGGAGTGGTCAGACTACCGGAGAGTCCGCGCCGAACCCAACTCGCCCCTCAGCGGCCGCCCAGCTCCCGCAGCCTGGTCATGTCGATCATGCTGGTGTCGAAGAAGCTGGTCTCGTCCAACCCGCCCTGCTGCTGGGGCAGCTGGGCCTGCTGCTGGGCCTGCTGCTGGGGCTGCTGCTGGGGCTGCTGCTGGTAGCCGTACGGGTCGACGGGCAGCGGGTTGCCCCACTGGTCGAAGCCCTGCGGCTGCTGGTACTGCGGCTGCTGGTAGTACGGGTCGACCGGCTGCTGGTGCCCGTAGGACTGGCCGTACGGGTCGGTCTGCGGGGCCGCGGCCGGGTCGTAGCCGCCGCCGTACACCTCGGCGTACTGCGGGGTCTGCGGCTGGGCGTACGGGTCCTCGCCGGGCTGCTGCCAGCCGGCCGCGGCCGGGGTCTGCTCGGGCCAGCTCTGCTGCTGCGGGACGTCGGCGTACCAGTTCTGCTGGTCGTCCTCGGCGCCGAAGCCGGCCGCCACCGCCTCGGCGCGGTCCTTGAGCTGCTGGGCCTCGTCGGCGGCGGCCAGGTAGGCGCCCAGCTCGTCGATCGGGGCCTTGCCGAGCAGCTTGTCGCGGCCCTTGCCGACCGCCTCCAGGGTGGCGGAGAGCACCGCCTCCAGGGTGGCCAGCTTCACGTCGACGTACTCGTCGGCCTCCGGGCTGGGGCTGATCCGGGGCCGGAACTCCTCGCCGTCGTCGGCGCCGTCCGCCTCCGGCTCGTACACCCCGGAGTCGCCGCGCAGCTTGTGCCGGCCGCGGCCGACCGCGCCGAGCGTCTTGGTCAGCACCACCTCGAAGTTGGCCAGCTTGGAGTCGACGTAGTCGTCGGCCTCGGCCCGCTTGGTGTGCTCCTCGGCCCGCGCCTCGGCGAGGATCCGGTCCGCCTCGGCCTGGGCCTGCCGGACCACCTCGGTGTCGGAGATCAGCGAGCCGCGCTCGTCGTGCGCGCCGCGGATGATCTGGTCGGCCTGGGCCTGGGCGTCGGCCACCATCTGCTGGTGGTCGGCCACCACCGACTGGGCCTGCGCGAGTTCGGCGGGCATCGCCTCGCGCAGGTCGCGGAGCAGTCCGGTCAACTCGGCACGGTTGACCACGCAGGACGACGACATCGGCATCGCCTTGGCCCTCTCGACCACGGCGATGATCTCGTCGAGTTTCTGCTGCACGTCCACGGGCGTCTTCAGTCTTTCCGTGTGCCGCCGAGGTGCGGCGGAGGCAGTGCCCGAAGACCGCTGGGTGCGGCCCCGGGGCCGGGAGTACAGACTGTACGGCCACTCACCCCGCCGCCCGCAACGCCCGGGTCAGTTGCGGCGTTCGGCGATCCGCTCGACCAGCCGCCGGTGCACCACGGGGGGCAGCAGGTGGGAGACGTCGCCGCCCAGCGAGGCCACTTCCTTGACCAGGCTGGAGGAGAGGAAGCTGTACGTCGGCGAGGTCGGCACGAAGAGCGTCTCCACGCCGGTCAGCCCGTGGTTCATCTGGGCCATCTGGAGCTCGTAGTCGAAGTCGCCGGCCGCCCGCAGGCCCTTGATGATCGCCGGGATGCCGCGCTCGCGGCAGAAGTCCACCAGCAGGCCGCTGTGCGACTCCACCTCGATGTTGCCCAGGTGCGCGGTGGTCTCCGCGATCAGGGCGATCCGCTCGTCGACGGAGAACATGCCCTGCTTGTTGCGGTTGATCAGCACCGCCACGTGCACCACGTCGTACAGCTTGGAGGCCCGCTCGATGATGTCGAGGTGTCCGTTGGTGATGGGGTCGAAGGACCCCGGACAGACGGCGCGGCGCATGCGTGTGCTCCCTTGTGGGGCGGGGTGTTCTGCTACGAGTCTTGGTCAGCCCCGTCGGCGGCGCGACCGTACCAGAGCGTGCCCTCGCCGTACTTGCGCGAACGCAGCCCCTCGAAACCGTCCGGCCAACCGAACTCGCCGCCCCGGGTGCTGCGTTCCACGGTGACGAGAACGTGCTCGGACAGCCAGCCCCCCGAGCGGAGTGTGGCCAACATCTCGCGCAGCACGGCGTCCTCCACCGCGTACGGCGGGTCCAGGAACACCAGGTCGTACGGCTCGGCCGGGGGCGCCCCCGCGATCACCTTCTCGGCCTTCTCGGCCCGCACCTCGGCGCCGGGCAGGCCCAGCGTCCGGACGTTCTCCCGGACGGTGCGGACCGCGCCCGGGTCGGCCTCCACCAGCAGGGCGTGCGCGGCCCCGCGGGAGAGTGCCTCCAGCCCGACCGCGCCGCTGCCCGCGAACAGGTCCAGCATCCGGGCGCCGGCGATCGGGCCGAACAGCGCCTCGACGGTGGAGAACATCGCCTCCCGCGCCTTGTCGGACGTCGGGCGGGTGTTCCGGCCGGGCGGCGCGGCGAGCGGGCGGCCTCCGGCACGGCCGGCGATCACGCGAGGCATGGCGTTGGGTCCTTTGCGGGTGGGGGGTGCTGCGCGCCCGACCCTAGCCGACCGCGGCGGCGGCGGCCGGGCGCGCGGCACCCCCCGTCAGGGCCTACTCGCTGGACGCGGCGCCGAGCAGCGTCGGCGAGGCGTAGCGCGACCAGGACAGGCAGCCGTCCGGCGGGCAGTACTCGGGGCGGCGCGGGTCGTGGCCGAGCTCGCGCAGCTTGGTGCGGACGGAGTCGGGCGTGCGGCCGTAGCGGGCGGCGATCCGGGCGATGGTGTCGCCGTCGTGGAAGCGGCGCACCAGCTCCTCCTCGTGCTGCGGCACCCAGGGGGAGCCGTGGCCGGGGTAGAGCTCGCGGAGCACGTCCCGGTCGGGGATCGGCTCGGAGACGTCGGCGACGATGGCCAGCGCGCGCAGGGCGCGGTTGAGCGCGATCCGCAGCGAGGCGACGTCCTCCACCGGGAGGCGGAGCTTGCCGGAGGCGACCGGGTTGGCGGAGTCCCCCTCGCGCCAGCCGGTCAGGGTGAGGGCGACTTCGCGGTCGTCCTCGCTGGCGACCTCGATCCGGAAGACCTTGTCGCCGAGCGGGAGCTCGTTGAGGTGACGGAATGCCATGCAATGACCCCCAATTCTCGTGCCGGGGACGCACCGTGGAGTGCGCCCCGAACAACTACATTCTCTCCCGGGGCACTGACAGTCGGGGTGTCCGAACGACCCGCCTCAGCCCTTCTCCAGGTACTCCGCGCGGTCCTCGTCGAGCAGGCTCTCCAGCGCGGTGCGCAGCTCGGGGTGGGCCTCCAGCGCGGGGTCGGCGGCGACCAGCCGGGTGGCCTCGGCCCGGGCGGTGGCGATGACCTCCTCGTCCTCCAGCACCGAGAGCACCTTGAGCGAGGACTTCACGCCGGACTGGGCCTGGCCGAGCACGTCGCCCTCGCGGCGCTGTTCGAGGTCGATCCGGGAGAGCGCGAAGCCGTCCAGGGTGCCGGCCACCGCGTCCAGCCGGGCCCGGGCGGCGCTGGCCGCGGGCATGTCGCTGACCAGCAGGCAGAGCCCGGCGGCGGAGCCGCGGCCGACCCGGCCGCGCAGCTGGTGCAGCTGGGAGACGCCGAACCGGTCGGCGTCCATGATCACCATGACGGTGGAGTTCGGCACGTTGACGCCGACCTCGATCACGGTGGTGGCGACCAGCACGTCCACCTCGCCGGCGGCGAAGCGGCGCATCACGTCGTCCTTGGCCTCGGGGGCGAGCCGGCCGTGCAGGATCTCCACCCGCAGCCCGGCCAGCGGGCCCTTCGCGAGCTTCTCGGCGGTCTCCACCACGGCCAGCGGCGGCCGCCGCTCCTCGCCGTCGGCGCCTCCGACCTCCTCGGGCTCCTCCTTGCGCTTCCTCTTCCCCTTCGCCGGCTCCTCCTCGTCCCCGATCCGCGGGCAGACCACGTACGCCTGGTGGCCCTTGCCGACCTCCTCGCGGACCCGCTCCCAGGCCCGGACGAGGAAGTTGGGCTTCTCCAGCGCCGGGACGACGTGGGTGGAGATCGGCGAGCGGCCGGACGGCAGCTGGTCCAGGACGGAGGTCTCCAGGTCGCCGAAGACGGTCATCGCGACGGTGCGCGGGATCGGCGTGGCGGTCATCACCAGCAGGTGCGGGGGCTGCTCGCCCTTGGCCCGCAGCGCGTCGCGCTGCTCGACGCCGAAGCGGTGCTGCTCGTCGACGACGACCAGGCCGAGGTCGGCGAACTGCACCCTGTCCTCGATCAGGGCGTGCGTGCCGATGGCGATGCCGGCCTTGCCGGAGGCCATGTCGAGCAGCGCGCCGCGGCGGGCGGCGGCGCCCATCGAGCCGGTGAGCAGGGCGACCCGGGTGCCGGTCTCGGAGCCGCCGATCATCCCGGCCTCGGCGAGGTCGCCCATCATCTCGGTGATCGAGCGGTGGTGCTGCTGGGCGAGCACCTCGGTGGGGGCGAGCAGCACGGCCTGCCCGCCGGTGTCGACCACGGCGAGCATGGCGCGCAGCGCGACCAGCGTCTTCCCGGAGCCGACCTCGCCCTGGAGCAGCCGGTGCATCGGGTGCTCGGTGGCCAGGTCGGCGAAGATCTCGGCGCAGACCTTGCGCTGGCCGTCGGTGAGGGTGAAGGGCAGCCGGGCGTCGAAGGCGTCCAGCACGCCGCCGGGGACGGGGCGGCGCGGGACGGCGGGCAGCGCGGAGTCGGCGGCCCGGCGCTGGGCGAGGGCGACCTGGAGGACGAACGCCTCGTCCCAGCGCAGCCGGTTCTGGGCGCGCTCCCGCTCCACCTGGTCGTGCGGGCGGTGGATCAGCTCCAGCGCCTCGGGCAGCGGGATCAGGCCGTGCTCGGCGCGCAGTTCGGCGGGCAGCGGTTCGCCGACGTCGGCCAGGTGCTTGGTGAGCGCCATCTCGACGCAGAGCGCGAGCTTCCAGCTGGGCATCTGGGCGCTGGCCGGGTAGACCGGGATGAGCCGGCCGGCGAACTGCTTCGCCGCCGAGGAGCCCTCCTCGTCGTCGATCAACTGGTAGTCGGGAGAGGCGAGTTGGCGGGTGCGGTTGAACAGGCCGACCTTGCCCGCGAACAGGCCCTGCTGGCCGGGGCGGAGGTCCTTCTGCCGCCAGCCCTGGTTGAAGAACACCAGCGAGAGCCGGGAGCGGCCGTCGGTGACCACCACCTCCAGCCGGTCGCCCTTGCGGCCGCGGAACGGGATCAGGGTGACCTTCTCGATCCGGGCCAGCACGGTGACGTGCTCGTCCACCTCCAGCTCGTCCAGGCTGGTGAGCTGCCCGCGCTCGACGTACCGGCGCGGGTAGTGGTGCAGCAGGTCGCCGACCGTGCGCAGCTTGAGACCGTCGGCCAGCACCTTCGCGGTGCGGTCGCCGACCAGTTCCTTCAGCGGTTCATCGAGAGCGCCCATGGCGTCCCATTTCACACCACCGGACCGACGCTCCGGCTCACTCCACCCCGATGAGCAGCGGCACGGCCTCCCGGCCGCCCCGGTAGGCGACGGTGTCGACCTCGGGGCGGGTGCGCCGGGCGTGCGCGATCAGCCGGTCGGCGAGGTCCGCGGGGGCCTCCTCGCCGAGCACCAGGGTGACCAGTTCGCCGCTGGCCGCGATCATCCGGTCGAGCACGGTGAGCGCGGTCTCGGTGAGGTCGGTGCCGATCACCGCGACGTCGCCGTCGATCAGGCCGAGCACGTCGCCGGCCTGGCAGACGCCCGCCATCGTCCAGGACTCGCCCTCGGCGACGGCCAGTTCGGCGTACCGGGTGGCGCCGGCGGCGGAGGTCATCGCCACCACGTCCTCGTCGAAGCGCCGTCCGGCGTCGTGCACGGCCAGCGCGGCGAGGCCCTGCACCGGGGAGCGGGTGGGCAGCACGGCGATCCGCACGCCCTCCTCGCGCAGCTGGTCGGCGGCGGCGCCGGCGGCCGGGCGCAGTTCGGGGTCGTTGAGCAGCAGCACCACCTCGCGGGCCCCGCAGCGGTGCACGGCGGCGACCAGTTCGGCGCTGACGGGCGGACGGTCCGGGTCGGCCTCCAGCACCACCGAGCCGGCCTGCCCGCACAGCTGCGCCAGCCCGCTGCCGGTGACCACGCTGAGCACCGCCCGCCCGTGCGAGACGGTCTCCTCCCGCTCGCCGGAGCGGGCCGCGGCCTCGGCGAAGTGGGTGATCCTGATCCGGTGCGGCCGCCCGGCCTCGACGCCCGCCTCGACGGCCGCGCCCGCGTCGTCCACGTGCACGTGGACGTTCCACAGACCGTCCCCGCCGCCGATCACCAGCGAGTCGCCGAGCCGGCCGAGCCGTTCGCGCAGCACCGGCAGCTGTTCGTCCTCGGCCTCCAGCAGGTAGATCACCTCGAACGCGGGGTGGCCAGAGCCCGGCGCCCGCTCGTAGCTCTCGCAGCCGTCCAGCACCAGCGGGTCCAGTTCGCGGCGCAGCGCGACCGGCCCCATCGGCTGCTGCCCGGAGACGGCGTCCACCAGCGCGCCCAGCACCGCGACCAGGCCCCGGCCGCCCGCGTCCACCACGCCCGCCTCGGCCAGCACGGAGAGCTGGTCGGGGGTGAGCAGCAGCGCCTGCCGGGCCGCCCGGTACGCCTCCTGGGCCTGTCCGGTCAGTCCGTCCGCGCCGCCGGCCGCCTCCGCGGCGGCGGCGGCGACCGTCAGCAGGGTGCCCTCGACCGGCACCGCGACGGCCTGGTACGCCGAGCGGGCGCCGTGGTCGAGCGCGGCGGCCAGTTCGCCGCCGGCGGCCAGCACCTCGGCCAGGCCGCGCAGCCACTGCGCCAGGATCACGCCGGAGTTCCCGCGGGCCCCGATCAGCGCGCCGCGGGCGGCGGCGGCCGCGGCGACGGCCAGTCCGGGCTCCTCGGCGGCGGCGAACACCGCGTCCAGTGCCTCGGCGGCGGACTCCACCGTCAGGTAGAGGTTCGTCCCGGTGTCGCCGTCCGGAACCGGGTACACGTTCAGCGCGTCGATCTCCTCGCGGGCCTGGCCGAGGGCCGCCAGCGCGAGCCGGCACCAGGTGCGGACGGCCGGGGCGTCGAGGGTGTCCAGCACCAGGTCTCCTCCGGATGAACGCCACGGGAACACGACAGGACGCGGTGGCGAGGGGCGATGCTGGCAGGTTATCGGCCCCCGCGGGGGTGCCCGCCGCAGGCTCGTGCCCAGCTCGGGGGAACGATCACCCCCGCGATCGTGGTAGTTTCGTTGAGCGGGAGTCACCGTTGTATGCTCTCCCGGTTGCCTGGAGCACCCCGGGCTAGTGACAAGTACCTGATCTGAAGTCTTGGAGTGACTCCTGTGGCTGCCAACTGTGACGTCTGCGGCAAGGGCCCGGGCTTCGGCAACAGCATTTCCCACTCGCACCGCCGCACCCCCCGTCGTTGGAACCCCAACATCCAGACGGTGCGCGCTGTGATCGGGCGGACGCCGAAGCGGCTCAACGTCTGCACCTCGTGCATCAAGGCCGGTAAGGTCTCGCGCTGACGCGCAGACCGGTAACCCGGTCACCAGCTTTCCCCGAAAGCCGACCACGCCCCTCCGGGGGACCGTGGTCGGCTTTCGGCTTTCGGGAACGGCGGGTCGATGCTGCGCACGGGCCCCGTCAGGGGCCCGGGGAACGGCGGGTCGATGCTGCTGACGGCCGGAGCCCATCGAAGTGTCCGTGCTGCTGCGTGTAGTAAACGGAACCCGAAGCAGACGCGCGCCACGGCAGTGCACCGCCCGCAGCCACGGCCTCGCCGTTCCCCGAGCCCCTGAGTGCGCGCTCCGCCGGGCCCCTGGTGGTGTCCCCCTTCGCCTGCCTAGGAGTTCCGGGCCTGCCAGAAGTGGTCCACCGGCCCGATGCCGGAACCGAGCGCGAAGCCGTGCGCGATCGCGCCGGTGACGTACGCCTTGGCGTGGGCGACGGCTCGCGGCATCGGGTCCCCGAGGGCGAGCCGCGCGGCGATCGCGCTGGCGAGGGTGCAGCCGGTGCCGTGGGTGTGGCGGTTGTCGTGGCGGGGGGCGCGGTACCAGTGGGTCTCGCCGTCGGGGCCGAGCAGCAGGTCGGCGGCCTCGCCCTCCAGGTGGCCGCCCTTGATCAGGGCCCAGTCGGGGCCGAGGTCGCGCAGCGCCTTCGCGGCGTCGAGCATCTCGTCCTCGCCGGTGACGGTGCGCCCGGTGAGCTGGGTCACCTCGTGCAGGTTGGGGGTGGCGAGGGTGGCGACCGGCAGCAGCCGGGTCCGGAGGGTGTCGACGGCGTTCGCGGCGAGCAGCGCGTCGCCGTGCTTGGAGACGCCGACGGGGTCGACCACGACGGGGGCGGGGGCGTCGGCGAGCAGTGCGGAGACGGTCTCGACGAGTTCGACCGAGGCGAGCATGCCGGTCTTGACGGCCTGGACCCCGATGTCGTCGACGACGCTGCGGTACTGGGCGCGGACGGCTTCGGCGGGCAGTTCCCAGTAGCCCTGGACGCCGAGCGAGTTCTGCGCGGTGACGGCGGTGATGACGCTCATGCCGTGGACGCCGAGCGCGAGCATGGCCTTGAGGTCGGCCTGGATGCCCGCACCGCCGCCGCTGTCGGAGCCGGCGACGGTGAGGACTCGGGGCGGGGCGGCGGTTTCGGTGCTCATGCGCCCCAACCTACCGATCCCGCCCGGCGGGTCAGAGCACGGCCTCGGATTCGATCCAGCGGTCCTGCGGGACGGTCTTGAGCTGGACGACGGCGTCGGCGATCGGGGTGAGGTGGATCTCGGTGCCGCGCAGTGCGGTGAAGTGCCCGAACGCGCCCTTGTGGACGGCCTCGACGGCGTGCCAGCCGAAGCGGGTGGCGAGCACCCGGTCGAGCGCGGTGGGGGTGCCGCCGCGCTGGGTGTGGCCGAGGATGACCGGCCGGGCCTCCTTGCCGAGCAGGTTCTCCAGTTCGATGGCGAGCCGGGTGCCGATGCCGCCGAAGGTCTGGTGGCCGAACTGGTCGACCTGGCCGTGCTCGAAGCGCAGCGTGCCGGGCAGCGGCTGGGCGCCCTCGGCGACGGCGATGATGGCGAACTTCTTGCCGCGCTGGAAGCGCTCCTCGATCATCCGGGCGACGGCCTCGATGTCGAAGGGCTTCTCCGGGATGAGGATGCCGTGGGCGCCGCCGGCCATGCCCGCGGTGAGGGTGATCCAGCCGGTGTGGCGGCCCATCAACTCGACGACCATCACCCGCTGGTGGGACTCGGCGGTGGTCTTGAGCCGGTCGATGGCCTCGGTGGCGACGTGCACGGCGGTGTCGAAGCCGAAGGTGACGTCGGTGGCGTCGATGTCGTTGTCGATGGTCTTGGGGACGGCGACCACGGGCAGTCCGGCGTCGCTGAACAGCTTGGCGGCGGTGAGGGTGCCCTCGCCGCCGATCGCGATCAGCGCCTCGATGCCGAGCTTGGCGGCGAGTTCGCGGGAGTTCTCGACGGCCCAGCGGATCTTCTCGCGCTGCACCCGGGCGGAGCCGAGGACGGTGCCGCCGAGGGTGAGCAGGCCGGTGACGTCCTCGTGCGTGATGGGCCGGGCCCGCCCCTCGATCAGGCCGAGGAAGCCGTCCTCGATGCCGAGGATCTCGTCGCCGTGCACGTCGGTGCCGCGGTGCACGATGGAGCGGATGACCGCGTTGAGGCCGGGGCAGTCGCCGCCGCTGGTGAGAACGCCGATTCGCATGGTGGCTGTGCTCCTGCTCCTGGGGGTGCGCCCCCGCGTACGTAGGTGGACCGGACCGTCGACGCTGTCGGTCCGCCCGACAGGCGCAACACTACGCGCTCGGGGGCGCCCCGCCCGGGAGGGGCGGCTACTGCTCGGCGAAGTGGTCCCAGCCCGCGGTGCGGTCCCAGGGGGCGCCGTCGACGGTGACGGTGCCGCCGCGGCCGGGGCGGGCGGTGCGCACGACCTCGCCGATCACCCGCCAGCGGGCGGGCAGCGCGGTCGACTTGGGGAAGGTCGCGACGATGGCGTGGTCCTCGCCGCCGGAGAGCACCCACACCAGCGGGTCGACGCCGACGGCCTGCCCGATGTCGGCCATCTGCGCGGGGACGTCGAAGTCGGCGGCGCGCAGGTCGATGTCGACGTCGCTGGCCCGGGCGACGTGGCCGAGGTCGGCGACCAGGCCGTCGGAGACGTCGACCATGGCGGTGGCGCCGAGCTCGCTGGCGGCGGGGCCGGCGTGGTACGGCGGTTCGGGGCGGCGGTGGGCCTCGACGAAGGCGCGCGGGGAGCGGAAGCCGCGCTGCAGGACGGTCAGCCCGGCGGCGGACCAGCCGAGCCAGCCGGTCACCGCGACCACGTCCCCGACCTGCGCGCCGGAGCGCACCACCGGGCGCCGACCCTGCAGGTCGCCGAGCGCGGTGATGGCCAGCGTGATGGTGTCGCCGCGCACCACGTCGCCGCCGACCACGGTGGCGCCGGCCACCTGGCACTCGTCGCGCAGCCCGTCCATCAGCTCGGTGGCCCAGGTGGTGGGCAGGTCGGCGGGGGTGACCAGGCCGAGCAGCAGGGCGGTCGGGACGGCGCCCATCGCGGCGATGTCGGCGAGGTTCTGCGCCGCGCACTTGCGGCCGACGTCGTACGCGGTGGACCAGTCGCGGCGGAAGTGCCGGCCCTCGATGAGCACGTCGGTGGTGGCCACCACCCGGCCGTCGGGCGCCTTGACCACGGCCGCGTCGTCGCCGGGCCCGAGCTCCACCGCCGGGGTCATCGGCAGCCGTGCGGTCAGCTCCCGGATGAGCCCGAACTCGCCGAGTTCGCCCACGGTCCCCTGCATCAGCCCGTCCTCCGCGTTCCCCGTGTTTGTCCGATTAGGTGTGCGCCCCGTGCCGCGGGGCCCCCGCCCCCGCGCCCGCAGCGTACGCCTTCCGGGCCTTCCGGGGTCTCCCCCGTCCGTGTGGTCGCGCGGTAGCGTGGTGATCAGACTGCCGGTCGCAACTCCCCCACCCAGCCGCCTGGAGGTCCACCGTGGTGCAGGCGTACATCCTGATCCAGACCGAGGTGGGCAAGGCCACCTCGGTGGCCGAGTCCGTCGCCAGGATTCCCGGAGTGGTCACCGCCGAGGACGTGACGGGGCCGTACGACGTGATCGTCCGGGCCGAGGCGGAGTCGATCGACGAACTGGGCCGCCTGGTGGTGGCCAACGTGCAGCAGGTGGAGGGCATCACCCGCACCCTGACCTGTCCGGTGGTGCGCCTGTAAGACGGCCTACCATCGTGCGGTGGCCTACCGCGACCTGTTGAACCGCCTGCCCGCCCCGGTGCGCTGGCTGGCGCCGCCCGCCGCGCTGCTGGCCGTCACGGCGGGGCTGGTCGCCGCCTGGAGCGGCGAGCCGGACGTCACCCCGCCGGTGCCGGACGCCGGGGCCGCCCGGTACTGCGCGGCGCTGGACGCCGCGCTGCCCGCCGACGTCCTGGGGCACGCCCGCCGCGACCCGTCCCCGGCCTCCCCGTACACCGCCGCCTGGGCGTCCTCCCCGCGCACCGTGCTGACCTGCGGCGGGGACCGGCCGGACTTCCTGAACGACGGCACCCGCAAGGGCCCGTGCGTCAACGAGGTCAGCTGGGGGATGACCGAGGACGGCGGGGGCGGCTACCGGTTCGCCACCGGGCTGCGCGCGGCGTACGTGGTGGTGGAGGTTCCCGAGGGGGCGTACGGCAACTACGCGGACCCGCTGGCGTACCTCGCCGACGCCGTCCGGTCGACCGTCCCGACCATCGACGGGAAGGCCGACTCGGACTGCCTGGACGGGTCCTGACCGGGCCCGGCCGGGCCTAGCGCAGGCCGGTGGAGCGGCGCAGCGCGGCGGACAGCAGGCGGTCGATCAGTTCGGCGTAGGGCACGCCGGTGGCCTCCCACATCTTGGGGTAGGCCGAGATCGGGGTGAAGCCGGGCATGGTGTTGATCTCGTTGACCATCCACCGGCCGTCGGCCAGCAGGAAGAAGTCGACCCGGGCCAGGCCCTCGCAGCCGAGGCCCTCGAACACCTCGACGGCCTGCCGGCGGATCCCGGCCCGCTCCTCGTCGGTGAGCTCGGCGGGGATCCGGACCTCGGAGGAGTCGATGTACTTGGCCTCGAAGTCGTAGAACTCGAAGTCCCCGTCGACCAGCACCTCGGCGGGCACCGAGGCGCGCGGGCCGTCCTCGAACTCCAGCACGCCGCACTCGATCTCGCGGCCCTCGACGCCCTTCTCCACGATGACCTTGGGGTCGTGGCGGCGGGCCTCCTCGACCGCGGCGTCCAGGTCGGCGAGGTCCTTGACCTTGGTGATGCCGATCGAGGAGCCGGCCCGGCAGGGCTTGACGAACAGCGGCAGGCCGAGCGCGGCGATCCGCTCGCGGGCGGCGGCGCGGCCGGCCTCGGACTCCCACTCGCGCGGCTTGAGCACCGTGTACTCGCCCGCGTACAGGCCGAGCGACTCGATGATCCGCTTGGTGAACTCCTTGTCCATGCCGACCGCGGAGGCCAGCACGCCGGAGCCGACGTACGGGACGCCGGAGAGTTCCAGCAGGCCCTGCAGGGTGCCGTCCTCGCCCCACGGGCCGTGCAGCAGCGGGAGCACCACGTCGACCTCGCCGAGGACCTTCGGCGCGGCACCGGGCTCGCTCCACACCACGTCCCGGTCGCCGGGGGCGAGCGGCAGCGCCACCTGGCCCTCGGTGGACTCGGCGACCTGGTCGACGTCCGGCATCCGGCCGTCGGTGATGGCCATCCGGGCGGGTTCGTCGCCGACCAGGGCCCAGCGGCCCTCGTGGGTGATGCCGATCGGCAGCACCTCGTACTTGCTGCGGTCGATCGAGCGCAGCACGCTGGCGGCGGTGACCACGGACACGCCGTGCTCGGAGCTGCGGCCGCCGAAGACGATCGCGACGCGCGGCTTGGCCGCCTGGTTCGGGGTGGTCTGTTCGATGCTCATATCGGCGTTGAGACTACCGTCCGATTCCGGTCAGCGGCGCTCAGGCTTGGCCGAACGGGACATCAGTCCCTTCAGCACCTCCTGGGTCGGCCGCCCCTTGTGCACCACGTCCACCACGGCCTCCACGATCGGCATGTCGACGCCGTTGCGCCGGGCCAGGTCGAGCACCGATTCGCAGGACTTCACGCCCTCCGCGGTCTGGCTGGTGGCGGCGATGGTCTCGGCCAGCGTCATGCCGCGGCCCAGGTTGGTGCCGAAGGTGTTGTTCCGGGACAGCGGCGAGGAGCAGGTCGCCACCAGGTCGCCCATCCCGGCCAGCCCGGCGAAGGTGTGCGGGTCCGCGCCGAGCGCCAGGCCCAGCCGGGTGGTCTCGGCCAGCCCGCGGGTGATCAGCGTCGCCTTGGTGTTGTCGCCCAGGCCCATGCCGTTGGCCATGCCGACCGCCAGGCCGATCACGTTCTTCACCGCGCCGCCCAGCTCGCAGCCCACCACGTCGGTGTTGGTGTACGGGCGGAAGTACGGGGTGTGGCAGGCCCGCTGGAAGCGCTTGGCGACCTCCTCGTCGGTGCAGGCCACCACCGTCGCGGCGGGCTGCCGGTTGGCGATCTCGCCGGCCAGGTTCGGCCCCGACACCACCACGACCCGCTCCGGGCCGACCCCGGCGACCTCGGCGATCACCTCGCTCATCCGCTTCACGGTGCCCAGCTCGACGCCCTTCATCAGGCTCACCAGGGCGGTCTGCGGCTCGATCAGCGGCGCCCAGAGCGCGAGGTTGTCGCGCAGCGTCTGGGACGGCACCGAGAGCACCGCGAAGTCCGCCCCGGCCAGCGCCTCGGCGGCGTCGGTGGTGGCCCGGATGGCCGCGGGCAGCTCCAGCTCCGGCAGGTAGTCCCGGTTCACGTGCTCCCGGTCGATCGCCTCGACCAGCTCCCGGCGGCGGCCCCACAGGGTCACCTCGCAGCCCGCGTCGGCCAGGATCATCGCGAAGACGGTGCCCCAGGAGCCCGTCCCCATCACCGCGCAGCGGGTCACCGGCCGCCCTCCTCGGCGGCGCGCCCGCCCTTGGCCCGGGCCGCCGCGGCCCGGTCCCTGGCGGCCTTGCGCATGTCGTAGCGCTCCTCGGGGGCCTGCTCGCCGCGGATCCCCTCCAGCACGGCGGTGATCGCCGCCATGATGTCGTCGGTGGCCTCCTTGAGCACCCGGGCGGTGATCTCCTGGCCCTGGTACCGGCTCAGGTCGACCGCGGGGCCCGCCGCGACGATCACCCGGTGCCGGGGGAACAGCCGGTACTTGCCCTTGCCCTTGCCGTACGGCGGGATGATCTCGTGCGCGCCCCAGTGCGCCACCGGGATCACCGGCGCGCCCGTCATCAGCGCGACCCGGGCCGCGCCGCTCTTGCCGGTCATCGGCCACAGGCCCGGGTCCCGGGTGAGGGTGCCCTCCGGGTAGAACTGCACGCACTGGCCGCCGTTGACCGCGTCGATCGCGGCCCGGAACGCCTCGGCGGCGTCGGTGGACTCCCGGAACACCGGGATCTGGCCGGTCTTGCGCAGCATGAAGCCGATGAACGGCACCGAGAACAGCGAGGACTTCGCGAGGATCCGCGGCGGGCGGCCCGAGTTGTACTGCCAGTGCGCGTAGAACACCGGGTCGATCACCGAGTTGTGGTTCACCGCGGCGATGAACCCGGTCTTCTCGGGCAGGTGCTCCCAGCCGCGCCAGTCCGCCTTTGCCAGGGCGTTGGTCACCGGCTTCACGAGCACCGCCGCGAAGCGGTACCAGATCCCGTAGTCGGCGTTTCCGAACCTGGCGTTAGAGCGGCGGGCCACCCCTGCTCCTCCTCATTCGTGCGGCGCCCCGTAACTGCGCCGCGGTCTCTCTTCGCCGGGGTCGACCAGCGGCTCCGGGGCGCCGACCAGTCTCGCCCGGGAGCCGAGCCTGTGTCGAGCAGCCACCACCGCCACCGGTCGACCCGTCCCCGCCCGCCGCCCCGGGCGCCGGGACACGCTGGCCAGGGCTCCCCGGCCGACGCCACAATGGCGCCGATGACAGAGGACACCGTACGCCCCGCCGCCGCCGGGTCGACCGCCCCGGTACGGCCGCGGGCCGAGGGGGCCGGAACGCGGCCCGGCTGGTCGGTGGTCGTCCCGGTCAAGCCGCTCGCCGCGGCGAAGAGCCGACTGGCCGCGCTCGGCGCGCTCCGACCCAGGCTGGCGCTCGCGTTCGCGCTCGACACCGTCGCCGCCGCGCTGGCCTGCCCCGCGGTCGGACGCGTCCTGGTGGTCACCCGGGACCCGCGCGCCGCCGGAGCGCTGCGCGCGCTGGGGGCCGAGGTGCTGGACGACGAGCCCGGCGGCCTCAACCCGGCGCTCGCGCACGGCGCCGCGACCGCCCACCGCCGCTTCCCCCGCTCCCCCGTCACCACCCTCTCCGCGGACCTGCCGGCCCTGCGGCCGACCGAACTCGCCCGGGTGCTGGCCGCGGTGCCCGCCCGGGGCCGGGCCTTCCTCGCCGACGCCCCCGGCACCGGCACCGTGCTGCTGGCCGGGCCGCCGCGCGAACCGCTGCGCCCCGCGTTCGGGCCGGGCTCCCGGGACGCCCACCTGGCCGGCGGCGCCACCGAGCTCCGGCTGGCCGACGCCCCCTCCGTCCGCCGGGACGTCGACACCCCGGCGGACCTGGCCGCCGCCCACCTGCTGGGCCTCGGCCCGGCCACCGCCGCCCTGCTCCGAAGCCCTATGCTGGCTGCCATGCAGGCCACCGCGTTCAGCTTCGACCCCACGACCCGCTCCGGCTCGGTCCTGCTCGACGACGGCACCCCCGTCCCCTTCGACGCACCCGCCTTCGACGCCGGCGGCCTGCGGCTGCTGCGCGCGGGCCAGCGCGTCCGGATCCGCACCGCCGGCGAGGGCGCCGAGCGCCGGGTGGTCTTCCTCACCCTGCAGACCTTCCCGGACCCGGAAGCCGACTGACCCGGAAGCCGACTGGCCCGGCAGCCGACCGCCCCTGAAGCTGGCCGCCCCGGCAGCCGACTGACCCGCTCTCGGCTGACCCGCCCTCAGGCGCTCCGCCGGTAGCGGGACACCGGGCCGCCCCCGGCCCCCGAGCCGTCCAGCCGCAGCGCGGCGACCTCCGGGGAGTCGACCAACTTGAGCGGGGCCACGGCCAGTTGGGCCAGCCCGCCGCCGCCCGGGACGACACTGATCAGCCGGGTGCGCCCGAGCAGCGCGAAGCCGAGCTGGAGCCGGCCGTCCCGCGCCAGGAACGCCTCGGTGCGCTCGACCGCGCCCGGGCCGAAGAAGTAGCGGTACGCCTCGAACTGCGTCCAGCCCAGCGGGAGGGCGTTCAGCGTCCACCAGAGCGAGCCGAGGGCGGGGGCCAGCGAGGGGAACGAGGTCGGTTCGGTGATCTCCCCGATGGCCACGGTGTAACCGGGCGGCGTGTTCTTCACGACGACTCCTGGGGTGGGTCGAATTCGGCCCAGACGGTGTGGGTGCGCGCGCGGTAGCGGTGCCCGTAGCGGTCGGCCCGGCCGAGGAGGTCGAGGACCCTCCGGTGGTCGTGGGTCTCCGGCTCCCCCGGCAGCTCCGCCTCCACTCGGTAACCACCGCCGGGCAGCTGGATGATCCTGGCTTCGGCTCCGGTGGCCGCCGCGAGCCCGGACGCAAGGTCGAACACGCTCGTGCTCCGCACGCGCCGCACCTCTCCCCGAAGTTGGCCTGTCACGCAGGGTGAATCTAAAGCATTAGATTGCACCTGATGCATTAGATTGTCAAGCTGAACCACCCGGCCCGCCGCCGACCGCGGCGGGCCCCCGTCCTCCACCGGGAGAAGCCAGATGCCCAAGCAGGACCCGCCGTACCTCCGCATCGCGGACCACCTGCGCCGCCGGGTGCTGGGCGGGGAGTGGAAGCTCGGCGAGCGGCTGCCGTCCCGGGCCAAGATGGCCAAGAGCTACGAGGTGGGGACGAACGTGATCCAGCGGGCCCAGGAAGTCCTCATCTCCGAGGGCCTGTTGGAGGGCAAGACCGGCTCGGGCACCTACCTGCGGCCGCCGGTGCCGCGGCTGCCGATGGTGCGCTCGCGCGCGGTGGCGGACTTCCCCTCCGCCCCGGCGCCCGGCGGCGAGTGGGAGTCGGAGTCCTCGGCCCTCGTCCCGGCCACCGAGGAGGTCGCGCAGCGGCTGCGGATCGAGCCCGGCGAACTGGTGGTGCACACCCTCTACGAGTTCCTGCTGGAGCGGAGGATCGTCCAACTCGCCGACTCCTGGGAGCCGATGGCGCTCACCGACCGCACCTCCGTGACGCTGCCCAGCTACGGCCCGTTCCACGGGCGGACGGTGGTGAACCGGATGGCCTCGCTCGGGATCCGGGTGGTGCGCGCGGTGGAACGGCCGCGCCCGGCGCGGCCCACGGCGGAGCAGGCCGCGCTGCTCGGAATCGGCCCGAACGACCTGGTGACGGTGGTCGAGCGGACCTATCTGGACGACTCCGGGCGGCCGGTGGAGACCGCGGATCTCGTCATTCCGGATTCCCGCTGGGAGATCCGCTACGAGCTGTCACTGGAAGAACCGGAGTAATTCCCCCGCCCCGCGATTTCCCCCGCGGCCGGCGCGAACGGAGAGCGCGAACGGACAGCGTGACCGGCCGGCACGAGCGGTCGGTGGGAGCGGCCGGTGGGAGCGGCCGGCACGAGCGGTCGGCGGGGGCGGCGGCCCGGCCGGAAAAGCGGACGCGCCGGACCGGACCCGGGGGACCTCCGGGCCGGACCGGCGCGGCCGACGCCCCGGACACCGGACGGGCCGGTGCCGGGGGCGGGCGACTACTTGGCGGTGGACTTGCGCGCGGTGGTCTTCCGCGTGGCGGTCTTCTTCGCCGGAGCGGTCTTCTTGGCGGTGGCGGTGGTCTTCTTGGCGGCGGCCGCGGTGGTGGTCTTCTTGGCCGCGGTGGTCGCCTTCTTGGTGGCCGCCGCGCTGGCCTTCTTGGCCACCGCGGTCTTGGCGGTGGTGGCCTTCTTGACCGCGGTCTTGGCCGGGGCCGCCTTCTTGGCCGCCGTGGTGGCGGTCTTCTTGGCGGCGGTCTTCTTGGTCGCGGCGGTGCCCGCGGCGGCGGCGCGCTTGGTCGCGGCGCGCTTGGCGGCCGGGGTGGCGGCCACGCCGGACTTGCCCGGGGTGAGCGAGCCCTTGGGCGCCTTCTTGACCGACGGGCCCTCCTTCGGCAGCTTCTTGCTGCCGGAGACGAGGTCCTTGAAGCCCTGGCCGGGACGGAACCGCGGCACCGCGGTCTTCTTGACCTTGACCCGTTCGCCGGTCTGCGGGTTGCGGGCGAAGCGCGCCGAGCGCTCCACCTTCTCGAAGGTGCCGAAACCGGTGACCGAGACGCGGTCACCCGCCACGACGGCACGCACCATGGTGTCGAGCACTGCGTCGACGGCCTCTGCGGCAGCCTTGCGACCGCCCAGCTGCTCGGCCACCGCTTCGACAAGCTGAGCCTTGTTCACGTCTTCCCCTTCGGAAACGGGCGCCGGATGATTCCATCCGTTCTTTTCGCACGTTAGGTATGTATCTGCGGACTTTCAATTACCAAACGCGTGAATCACCCTAGTGTCGCAATGGATTTGCGCATGGAGGTGCTCACCGGGGAGGCATCCGCCCCTCGTCGAGGTCCTGCACAAAGCGACTCAACCGCCGTGCCGCCTCCGGGAGATCGCGCTTCGCGGTCTCGGTGACGATCAGCAGTTGTCGGGTGAGAGCGGTCTTTGCGTCCGTCGACACGTTCAGCGCGTGAACGCGGGCGTGGGCTTGCTTCAACCGCTCGGCCACCAGTGCGTAGAGCAGGGTGACTTCCGAGTCGGCAGCACCGTCCCGGCCGTCCGCGGACGCCGGTTCGCCGTCCTGGTACGGGGGTTCGGGACTGTGGTGCATGCAACGATTGTGCCATCTGTGCGGAGTTGCGCTACACCAGGGTCTATTCCCGGCTGACGAACTCCCCTGCGAACAACGAAGACCCGCCCCGGAGGGGGGCGGGTCTTGTTGTCGGCTCGTCAGAAAGCGGTGTCTCAGGCGACCGGCTGGGTGCGCGGCTTGTAGGAGGGCCGCTTCGCCTCGAACGCGGCGACGTCGGCCTCGTTCTGCAGGGTGATGCTGATGTCGTCCAGGCCGTTCAGCAGCCGCCAGCGCACGTTGTCGTCCAGTTCGAACGGCGCGGTGACGCCCTCGGCCCGGACCTCGCGGGCCTCCAGGTCGACGGTGATCTCGGCGGTCGGGTCGGCCTCGGTCAGCGCCCAGAGCGCCTCCACGGTCTCCTGCGGCAGGACCACCGTGAGCAGGCCGTTCTTCAGCGAGTTCCCGCGGAAGATGTCGGCGAACCGGGAGGAGATGACGGCCTGGAAGCCGTAGTTCTGCAGCGCCCAGACGGCGTGCTCGCGGGACGAGCCGGTGCCGAACTCGGGGCCGGCGACCAGGACGCTGGCGCCCTGGCGCTCGGGCAGGTTCAGGACGAAGGACTCGTCCTTGCGCCACGCCTCGAACAGGCCGTCCTCGAAGCCGGAGCGGGTGACCTTCTTCAGCCAGTGCGCCGGGATGATCTGGTCGGTGTCGACGTTCGAACGGCGCAGCGGGACGGCGCGGCCGGTGTGGGTGGTGAACTTCTCCATGGCGTCAGACCTCCACGGCCACGTTGTCGGTCAGGTCGGACGGTGCGGCCAGCCGGCCCACCAGCGCGGTGGCGGCGGCCACCTGGGGGGAGACCAGGTGGGTGCGGCCGCCCTTGCCCTGACGGCCCTCGAAGTTGCGGTTCGAGGTGGAGGCGCAGCGCTCGCCCGGGGCCAACTGGTCCGGGTTCATGCCCAGGCACATCGAGCAGCCGGCGTGCCGCCACTCGGCGCCCGCGGCGGTGAAGACCTTGTCCAGGCCCTCCTCGACGGCCTGCAGGGCGACCCGGACGGAGCCGGGGACGACCAGCATCCGCACGCCCTCGGCGATCTTCCGGCCCTCGACGATGGCCGCGGCGGCCCGCAGGTCCTCGATCCGGCCGTTGGTGCAGGAGCCGACGAAGACCGCGTCGACCTTGACCTCGCGCAGCGGGGTGCCGGCCTCCAGGCCCATGTACTTCAGGGCGTTCTCGGCGGCGATCCGCTCCTGCGGGTCCTCGAAGTCCTGCGGGTTCGGGACGTTCGCGCCCAGCGGCGCGCCCTGGCCCGGGTTGGTGCCCCAGGTGACGAACGGGGTCAGCTCGGCGGCGTCGATGAACACCTCGGCGTCGAAGACCGCGTCCTCGTCGGTGGCCAGGGTCTCCCAGTAGGCGACCGCGGCGTCCCAGTCCTCGCCCTGCGGGGCGTGCGGGCGGCCCTGCAGGTAGTCGAAGGTGGTGCGGTCGGGGGCGATCATGCCGGCCCGGGCGCCCGCCTCGATGGACATGTTGCAGATCGTCATCCGGGCCTCCATGGAGAGGCTGCGGATCGCCGAGCCGCGGTACTCCAGGACGTAGCCCTGGCCGCCGCCGGTGCCGATCTTGGTGATCACGGCCAGGATCAGGTCCTTGGCGGTGACGCCCTCGGGCAGCTCGCCCTCGACGGTGATCGCCATGGTCTTGAACGGGGCCAGCGGCAGCGTCTGGGTGGCCAGCACGTGCTCGACCTGGCTGGTGCCGATGCCGAAGGCCAGCGCGCCGAAGGCGCCGTGGGTGGAGGTGTGCGAGTCGCCGCAGACCACCGTCATGCCCGGCTGGGTCAGGCCCAGCTGCGGGCCGACCACGTGCACCACGCCCTGCTCGACGTCGCCCAGCGAGTGGATGCGCACGCCGAACTCGGCGGCGTTCTTGCGCAGCGTCTCCAGCTGGACCCGGGAGACCGGGTCGGCGATCGGCTTGTCGATGTCGAGGGTGGGGGTGTTGTGGTCCTCGGTGGCGATCGTCAGATCGGTCCGGCGGACCGGACGCCCGGCCAGCCGGAGGCCGTCGAACGCCTGCGGGCTGGTCACCTCGTGCAGCAGGTGCAGGTCGATGTAGAGCAGGTCGGGCTCGCCCTCGGCGCGCCGGACGACGTGGTCGTCCCAGACCTTCTCTGCGAGTGTCCGTCCCATCGGATTCCCTCCAGCCGGCCGCTCTGCCGGCCTTCTCGTGATCGTCGAGGTCTTGTCCCGTGCCGCCCTGTGAGGCTCGCTTGGAGTCGCGACCTGCACGCCGGACCGTCCAGGATGCGGACACCGTGGTGGGGTGCCGTCCTGGCTGTCTCCCGGGCTGCTGACTCCAAGAGTGGCGCTTTTCTCGGAAGATTGAACTTGCGTCTCGCTGATTGAGACTGCAGTATCGAGACATGGACAACACTAGCGGCGTCGGCGTTCTCGACAAGGCCGCTCTGGTGCTCAGCGCACTGGAGTCGGGCCCCGCCACGTTGGCGGGGCTGGTCGCCGCCACCGGTCTGGCACGGCCCACCGCCCACCGACTCGCCGTCGCACTCGAACACCACCGCCTGGTCACCCGGGACATGCAGGGCCGCTTCATCCTCGGCCCCCGGCTGGCCGAGCTCTCCTCCGCCGCCGGCGAGGACCGGCTGCTGGCCGCCGCGGGCCCGGTGCTGACCCACCTGCGGGACGTGACCGGCGAGAGCGCCCAGCTCTACCGCCGGCAGGGCGAGATGCGGATCTGCGTGGCCGCCGCCGAGCGCCTCTCCGGTCTGCGCGACACCGTGCCGGTCGGCTCCACGCTGCCGATGAAGGCCGGCTCCGCCGCCCAGGTGCTGCTCGCCTGGGAGGAGCCCGAGCGCCTGCACCGCGGCCTCCAGGGCGCCCGGTTCACCGCCACCGCGCTCAGCGGCGTGCGGCGGCGCGGCTGGGCCCAGTCCATCGGCGAGCGCGAGCCCGGCGTCGCCTCGGTCTCCGCGCCGGTCCGCGGCCCCTCCAACCGCGTGGTGGCCTCGGTCTCGGTCTCCGGCCCGATCGAGCGCCTCACCCGGCACCCCGGCCGGATGCACGCCCAGGCCATCATCGAGGCCGCCAACCGCCTCACCGAGGCGCTGCGCCGCAGCTGAGCCGCCCCGCACCGCACGACGTCCCCCCGGCCACCGGCCGGGGGGACATCGCCGCGCCCGCGTCCGGACATGCAAAAAGAGCCCCGGTCTCCCGGAGCTCGTTCTGTGTGGAGCGTTTCTTGGCTGGGGTACCAGGACTCGAACCTAGACTAAATGAACCAGAATCACTCGTGCTGCCAATTACACCATACCCCATAAGTACCCCCGACCGGATTCGAACCGGCGCTACCGCCTTGAGAGGGCGGCGTGCTAGGCCACTACACAACGGGGGCCCGAATGAGCGAGTACCCCCGACCGGATTCGAACCGGCGCTACCGCCTTGAGAGGGCGGCGTGCTAGGCCACTACACAACGGGGGCGGGACTCATTCGTTCTGCAATTGTCAAGAATTGCGTACCCCCGACCGGATTCGAACCGGCGCTACCGCCTTGAGAGGGCGGCGTGCTAGGCCACTACACAACGGGGGCTTACTGCAGTGATGTGCTGCGCTGGGGTACCAGGACTCGAACCTAGACTAACTGAACCAGAATCAGTCGTGCTGCCAATTACACCATACCCCACCAGAGTTCAACCCCTCTGCGGGATCTTCCTCGGTGTCTTGCGCCCCCCTGCCCGGGCGGCGCAGAAAGAACATTACCCGACGCCCCGCCCCGCTCCAAAATCGATAACCGCAGGCAGCGCGCCGGACACCTGCGGGCCAGGTCAGCGACACGGCCCGCAGGTGCCCGGGAGGCGCCCGGAACCGGCCTCAGGAGGCCGGGAGCAGCTCCAGCGCGGACCGCAGGCGGCGCAGCGTCTCCTCGCGGCCCAGCAGCTCCATCGACTCGAACAGCGGCGGGGAGACCCGGCGTCCGGTGACCGCGACCCGCAGCGGGGTGAAGGCGAACTTGGGCTTGATGCCCAGTCCTTCGACCAGCGCCTCGCGCAGGACGGCCTGGATCGGCTCGGGGGTGAAGTCGGGCAGCCCGCCGAGCGCCTCGACGGACGCCTCCAGGACCGGGCGGGCGTCCGCGGTGAGGACCTTGGCGGCGTCCTCCGGGTCGACCGCGAAGTCGGCGGGGGCGACGAACAGGAAGCCGGCCATGGTGACGATCTCGGAGAGGACCACCATCCGCTCCTGGGTGAGCGGCGCGACCTTCGCCAGCAGGTCGAGCTGCTCGGCGGTGGGCTCGGCCGGGAGCAGGCCGGGGGCCTGCAGGTAGGGCACCAGGCGCTTGACGAACTCCTCGGGGGCGAGGCGGCGCACGTGCTCGGCGTTGATGTGCTCGGCCTTCTTGAGGTCGAAGCGGGCCGGGTTGCCGTTGACGTCGTCGATGTCGAAGGCGGCGACCATCTCGTCGATGTCGAAGATGTCGCGGTCCTCGGCGAGCGACCAGCCCAGCAGGGCCAGGTAGTTGAGCAGGCCCTCGGGGAGGAAGCCGCGCTCGCGGTAGAGGTTGAGCGAGGCCTGCGGGTCGCGCTTGGAGAGCTTCTTGTTGCCCTCGCCCATCACGTACGGCAGGTGGCCGAACTGCGGGGTGGTGCCGTTGCCGACGCCGATCTCCGCCAGGGCGGCGTACAGCGCGATCTGACGGGGCGTCGAGGAGAGCAGGTCCTCGCCGCGCAGGACGTGGGTGATCTCCATCAGGGCGTCGTCGACCGGGTTGACCAGGGTGTACAGCGGGGCGCCGTTGGCCCGGACGATGCCGTAGTCGGGGACGTCCTTCGGGTCGAAGGAGATCGGGCCGCGCACCAGGTCGTCGAAGGCGAGCGTGGTGTCGGGCATCCGGAAGCGGAGGATCGACGGGCGGCCCTCGGCCTCGTACGCCTCCTTCTGGCCGTCCGTCAGGTCGCGGCAGTGGCCGTCGTAACCGGAGGGCCGGCCGGCGGCGCGGGCCGCCTCGCGGCGGGCGTCGAGCTCCTCGGTGGTGCAGTAGCAGGGGTAGGCGTGGCCGGCCGCGCGCAGGCGCTCGGCGACGTCGGCGTAGACGTCCATCCGCTGCGACTGGCGGTAGGGGGCGTGCGGGCCGCCGACCTCGGGGCCCTCGTTCCAGTCGAAGCCGAGCCAGCGCATCGCGTCGAGCAGCTGGCCGTACGACTCCTCGGAGTCCCGGGCCGCGTCGGTGTCCTCGATCCGGAAGACCAGGGTGCCGCCGTTGTGCCGGGCGTAGGCCCAGTTGAACAGGGCGGTGCGGACCAGGCCGACGTGCGGGTTGCCGGTCGGGGAGGGGCAGAAGCGGACCCGGACGGCGGGGTTCTTCTTGTCAGCCACGTTGTCAGCCACGCTTGATCACCTTGTTGGAGAGGGTGCCGATGCCTTCGACGGAGACGGCGACCTCGTCGCCGATGTTCAGGGGACCGACGCCCGCGGGGGTGCCGGTGAGGATGACGTCGCCCGGGAGCAGGGTCATCGCCTCGGAGACGTGCACGATCAGCTCGGCGACCGAGCGGACCATCTGGGAGGTGCGGCCGGCCTGGCGGAGCTCGCCGTTGACGGTGCAGGTGACGGCCAGGTCGGCGGGGTCGAGGTCGGTCTCGATCCACGGGCCGAGCGGGCAGGAGGTGTCGAAGCCCTTGGCGCGGGCCCACTGGCCCTCGCGCTGCTGCACGTCGCGGGCGGTGACGTCGTTGGCGCAGGTGTAGCCGAAGACCACCTCGGAGACCCGGTCCAGCGGCACCTCGCGGCACATCCGGCCGATCACCACGGCGAGTTCGGCCTCGTACTGCACGTCCGAGGAGAACGGCGGGTAGGCGATCGACTCGGTGGGGCCGATCACGGCGGTGGACGGCTTGAAGAACGTCAGCGGGACGGCCGGGACCTCGTTGCCCAGCTCGGCGGCGTGCGCGGCGTAGTTGCGGCCGACCGCGACGATCTTGCTGGGGAGCATCGGGGCGAGCAGCCGGACGTCCTGCAGGCGGTGGGTCTCGCCGGTCGGCTGGGGGGTGCCGAAGGGGTGCCCGGCCAGCGCGTGGACCACCAGCGAGTCGGGTTGCGCGGCGTCCCCCTCGATGATTCCGAAGGAGACCGAGCCCGCCGCGGGGCTCCCTTCACGGACGGAGAACCTGGCGATACGCACAGCCCTGCAACCTCTCGGTTCGTCGGCCGCCCGGACGCTCCCGGGCGGCTGCCGAGCCCGCAGTACCGGGCCCGGCTGGTGCCACCAGGCTATCCGTGCGGGGGTCAGTCCCGCGGCAGGCGGGGGGCCGGGGCGGTCATCAGGACCGTGCGGCGCGGGTTGGCGGTGACCGGGGGCAGCTCGGCGGCGTACGCGGGGGTGGTCCGGCCGGGCAGCTGGGGGAAGTCCGCGACGGAGGCCAGGGTGGTGCGGCGGGGGTTGGCCGTGGAGCGCGCGGCCCCGGTGGTCGTCTCGGACATTTGCGTCAGCACCCTTGTTTCGCTCGAACGGACTTTTGCGCGGGCCCGCCGCTGGGCAGGCTCCGGTCAACCCTGCCAGGTTAGGGAGCCCATTCCACAGCGGCCGTGACCAAAGCTACACATCACGCTGTGAGTTTGCTCACAATTTCCGGAACAAAGGGGGCGGGTGCGGAGATTCGGGACCAATGACGGAAAGCGCCATTAGGGATATCCCGGACATTCGACCCACAAGCCGATCTTCCCCTCCCTTGACCCGGACACGTCGAGTGTCCGAAAAGGACCGTATTCCGGCGCGGATGCACGACGGAACGTGAGGCCCCGCGCGCGGAGGGTGGCCCAGGACACCGTGTCGTAACGGCCCTTGTTGGACTTCCCCCGCTGTGCTGGAATGCCACGGAAAAACTCGACACCGCCCTATCTCCGCCCGGCGGGGAAGGGCGCCCGGTCCAGAGGTTGCGACGCCAGTGCAGGGACGTTTCAAGAGGGGCAGCGGCGCCGCGGGTGACCCGGAGTCGCGCGAGCCCGCGGCCGGCCCCCACCAGGCGGCGCCGGCGACGACGGGCCAAGGCGAGCGTCAGCACGGCGCCCCCGCCGAACCCGCCGCCGACAGCGGTGCGCAGGGCGTGAACGGCGCGCCGCAGGAGCAGGGCGGCGAAGCCGCCGACAAGAAGAGCAGGCGGTCCAGACTCCGCGGCACGCTCACCCGCCGCCGGGCCACCGGCCTGAGCCGCCTCGCCATGCGCAACTGGCGGATCCGCACCCGGCTGATCGCCCTCCTCGTCCTGCCGGTGGCCGTGGCACTGCTGCTCGGCGGCCTGCGCGTGCAGGGCTCGATGGAGAACTCCCGCGAGCTGTCGCAGATGAGCAACCTGGCCGAACTGGCCCGGACCGCCACCGACCTCGCGCACGCCCTGCAGACCGAGCGCGACGTCGCGGCCGGACCGCTGGCCGCCCAGAGCTCGACGGCGGACACCGACCCGCTGATCCAGCAGGCCTACAAGGACACCAACGCCCTCTCCAAGAAGTTCACCAACGCGGCCGACAAGTTCGACGACCTCGACCTCGCGGGCTCCAAGACCCTGCTGCTGCAGGTCCGCCGCGACCTGAACGGCCTGCCCCGGGCCCGCACCGGCGCCTACCAGGACCTGGACAACATCCAGGCGACGATCACCAACTACGACGTGATCATCACCGACCTGCTCGGCGCCGCCCAGGACATCGCGGTCACCTCGAACTCCTCCGAGCTGATCACCGCCACCCGCTCGCTGTACCAGTTCTCGCTGTCCAAGGAGAACACCTCGATGCAGCGCGCGCTGCTCTCCGCCGCGCTCGCCCACCCCGGCGGTGCCACGCTCTCCGTCTCGGACGAGACCTTCGGCTCCCGGCTGATGGTCGCCGAGGGCAACGCGCTGCAGAACTTCACCGCCATCTACGGTGAGGCCGCGGCCCGCGGCAAGCAGTCCGAGATGAGCTTCAACAACGTGGTCGCCGAGGCCGACCGGTTCGCCAAGGCGGCCCTGAACACCAACGGCATCCGGCTCAACGACGGCACCAGCTACCAGTCCTGGTACGAGAAGTCGACGGCCAAGATCACCGCCGAGCGGAAGATCGAGACCGCGCTGCTGGAGGAGCTGGACGGCAAGGCCCAGAAGCTTCAGTCCGACGCCGACACCGAGTCGGTGCTCAACGCCTCGCTGGTCGCCCTGGTGCTCATCGTCGCCATCGCCGGCGCCGCCCTGATGGCCCGCTCGATGGTGCGCTCGCTGACCCGCCTGCAGACCTCCGCCGAGGACGTCGCCGAGCGCCGCCTGCCCGAGCTGGTCAAGATCCTCTCCGAGAGCGACCCGCACGACGTCGACGTCACCGTCGAACCGGTCGGCGTCGACTCCGCGGACGAGATCGGCCACGTGGCGCACGCCTTCGACATGGTGCACCGCGAGGCGGTCCGACTGGCCGCCGAGCAGGCGCTGCTGCGAGGCAACATCAACGCGATGTTCACCAACCTCTCGCGCCGCAGCCAGGGCCTGATCCAGCGCCAGCTGTCGCTGATCTCCGAGCTGGAGAGCCGCGAGGCGGACCCGGACCAGCTGGCCTCGCTGTTCAAGCTGGACCACCTGGCGACCCGCATGCGCCGCAACGGCGAGAACCTCCTCGTCCTCGCGGGCGAGGACCCGGGCCGCCGCTGGACCCGCCCCGTCCCGCTGGTCGACGTGCTGCGCGCCGCCGCCTCCGAGGTGGAGCAGTACGAGCGCGTCGAGCTGGCCTCGGTGCCCACCGCCGAGGTGGCCGGCCGGATCGTCAACGACCTCGTCCACCTGCTCGCCGAGCTGCTGGAGAACGCCACCTCGTTCTCCTCCCCGCAGACCCGGGTCCGGGTCACCGGCCACGCCCTGCCGGACGGCCGGGTGCTGATCGAGATCCACGACACCGGCATCGGCCTCTCCCCGGACGACCTCGCCGACATCAACGAGCGCCTCGCCAACCCGCCGGTCGTGGACGTCTCGGTCTCCCGCCGGATGGGCCTGTTCGTGGTCGGCCGGCTGTCCCTGCGGCACGGCATCCGGATCCAGCTCCGCCCGTCCGACTCCGGCGGCACCACCGCGCTGGTCATGCTGCCGGTCGACGTCACCAACTCCGCCGAACGGCGCGGCAACCGGCCCGGTGCGGGCGCCGGGGCCGGCCAGGGCGGCGGCAAGCAGCAGCGCGGCCTGGCGCCGACGCCGCGCCAGCAGGGCCGCCCGGCGGGCGACCTGCCCGGCGGGCGCACCGCGCTCGGCCAGTCGGGCCCGAACGACCCCGCGGGCCGTCCGCAGCTGGGCCAGGGCCCGGTCGGCGGCAGCCCCGACCTGTTCTCCCCCGCCGGTGCCACCGGCCCGTCCGCGCCGCGCCGCGCGCCGGGCGGTCCCGGTGCGGGCCAGGGTGCGCCCGGGGCGCAGCCGGCCGGCGGCGGCTTCGGTCCGGGCGGCGCGTTCGGCACCGGACCGGCCCAGGGCGGCCGCTCCGGCGGTCTGCCGACCCGTGCGGTGGGCCAGTCGCTGCGCGACAACGCGGGCCCGGGCGCGCAGGGGCCGTCGGCCCCGGCCGGTCCGGGCGCGGGTGCCGGTGCCGGTGCGCCGGCCGGTGGCGGGCTGCCGCCCCGGCGGGTGCCGGGCGCCTCGGGTGCGCCGGGCGTCCAGGGCGGCCCCGGTGGCGGGCTGCCGCCGCGCCGTCCGCAGCAGCAGGGTCAGCCGGGTCAGCCCGGCCAGCCGCCGCAGGGCGGTCCGCAGGGGCCGCGCCGTCCGCAGGGGCCGCAGGGCCCGCAGGGCGGTCCGCAGCAGGGCCAGCAGCGTCCGGGCGGTGAGCCCACCCAGCACGGGCGGGCCGAGCAGCCGCAGCGGCGTCCGCTGCCGCAGCAGCCGCAGCCGGCCGAGCAGTCCGGTGCGTTCGCCCGGCCCCGGTTCGAGGCGTCCGACATCGACCCGCGCGACCCGCTGGGCCTCGGCCTGGTGGAGCCGGTGCTGCCGGACCCGGTGGGCCAGGGCGTGCCGCCGCTGCCGCCGCAGGGCCAGCAGCAGCCTCAGCAGCCGCCGCAGCAGTCGCAGTTCGCGGAGCGTCCGCAGCCGATGGCGCTGCCGACGGCCGGTGAGCGCCCGTCCGGGCCGACCGGTCCGGCGCAGGGCCACGAGCAGCTCCGCCCGCGTGGGTACCAGCCGCAGCGTCCCGGCACCTCCGCGCCGGGCTTCGGCCAGCAGCCGGCTCCGCAGGCGGCGCGTCCGCAGGCCGATCCGGCCGAGCGGCAGCGTCCGCAGGCGCCGGGTCCGCAGGGCCAGGGCCTGCCGCCGCGTCCGGTGCAGGGCGGTGCGCCGCAGGGCGCCCCGCAGCGTCCGGCGGCTCCGCAGCGTCCGGCCGCGCCCCAGCGTCCGGCCGGTCCGCAGGGGCAGCCGGGTCAGGGCCAGCAGCCGGGTCAGGGCCGGCCGCAGGCGGCGCCGTTCGGCGGCGCTCCGGCGGCGGACCCGCAGGGTGACCCGGACGCGCCGTGGCGCCCGTCGGCGAACGACGAGCGCTGGCGGCGGGCCGAGCAGATGCGCGAGCCGCAGACCAACGGCCTGACCACCTCGGGGCTGCCTCGCCGCACCCCGCAGGCCAACCTGGTCTCCGGCAGTGCCGAGGCCAGTCCGCTGACCGGTCCCCAGGTCTCGCGCAGCCCGGAGGAGGTGCGCGGCCGGCTGACCAACCTGCGCCGCGGCATCCAGCAGGGCCGGCAGGCGGGGACGCAGCAGCCGGGCTTCGGCGGTCCCGCGTCGCAGCAGCGGCCGGGCTTCGACTTCGGCGGGACGTCCGAGGGCTACCGGGGCGCCCGGGGCGGACGGTCCGACGTCGAGGGCAACAACGGCTTCGGCCCCGAGCACCAGGAGCGTTGAGTTGATCCAGATGAGCCAGGCCGCACAGAACCTGAACTGGCTGATCACCAATTTCGTGGACAACACCCCCGGGGTGTCCCACACCGTGGTGGTCTCCGCCGACGGTCTCCTGCTGTGCATGTCCGAGGGCTTCCCCCGGGACCGTGCCGACCAGCTGGCCGCCGTCGCCTCCGGACTGACCTCGCTGACCTCGGGTGCGAGCCGCATCTTCGAGGGCGGCGAGGTCAACCAGACCGTCGTGGAGATGGAGCGCGGCTTCCTGTTCCTGATGGCGGTGAGCGACGGCTCCGCGCTCGCGGTGCTCGCCTCGCCGGACTCCGACATCGGCCTGATCGGCTACGAGATGGCCCTGTTGGTCGACCGGGCCGGCGCGGTGCTCACGCCGGCCCTGCGGGCCGAGCTCCAGGGCAGTCTCCTGCACTGACGGTCGGGTCCGACCGACCCCGACTCCTCAGCACCACCCTCACCGTGCCGGACCCCACCCGACCCCCGGGTCCGGCACCCCACCCCAGGTCTTCGTCGTACGGTGGCTGACAGCCCGTCAGCCAACGGCCCAGTGGGCTCCGGCCGCGAACGACTGCAGCACAAGGAGGACGCATGACCCCGCCCCCGACACCCGCCGGCTCGTACGGCAACGGGTACGGAAACGGCTACGGCGGCCAGCAGGCCGGCGGGTACGGCGGCCAGCAGTCGGACGGCTACGAGCAGCAGCCGCTGGTCCGCCCGTACGCGATGACCGGCGGACGCACCCGGCCCCGCTACCAGTTGGCCATCGAGGCGCTGATCTCGACCACCAGCACCGCCGCCCCGGGCGGGCTGCTCCCCGAGCACGCCCGCATCGTGTCGCTGTGCCGCGAGGTCAAGTCGGTCGCCGAGATCTCCGCGCTGGCGGGCGTCCCGCTCGGGGTCGCCCGCATCCTCGTCGCAGACCTGGCGGAAGCCGGTCTGGTCGCCATCCACCAGCCCGCCGCCGCGGGCGAGTCGGGCGGTACGCCTGACGTCACGCTGCTCGAAAGGGTCCTCAGTGGACTTCGCAAGCTCTAACGCGGCCGCCGCCCCCAGCCGCGCCACCACCTCCGCCAAGATCGTCGTC
>NZ_BAAANS010000034.1:0-91896 GCF_039529925.1 Kitasatospora saccharophila
CCGCTACCGGGCCGGCGTCGTCCTCGCCTCGCTGATCCTGTGGCTGCGAGCCGAGGAACAATGACCCACAACAAGATCAATTACGAGACAGGGCCTAGCACCGGCCCCCGCGCCGGCCCTCGCCGTCCGCCGCCGGCCCCGCCGTCGTCCGCCGGAGCAGCGCCGCCGTCACCAGTCGCGGGGCGCCACCAGCTCCTCCAGGTCGGCGTCCGGGAAGCCGTACGCCTGCGCGAGGTGCTCGAAGTCCACCGCGATGGTGTCGCGCGCGACGGTCTCGATCTCGCTGCCGGCCGCCTCGAACTCCTCCGCCAGCAGGTTGAACTCCTCCGTCGCGGCGTGCGTCAGGGCGTACAACTCGTCGAGTCCGCGCGGCGGTTCGGCCTCGATCCGCTCGCACAGCGCGCGCAGGATCTCGCCGCCCGCGGCGACCAGGTGCGCCGGGTAGTAGCCGTCGCCGCGCATCGGGCGCAGGAACTCGTACTCCGCCAGCCGCTCGTTGGTGATCGTCATGCCGCCGCTCCGTCCGTCCGTGGGGTCGTGCGGCCGATCATGCCGCCCGGCACCGACAGTGCCGGGCGGCCCCGGTTCAGCGGTCCGCGGCCGGGTCGCGCAGCAGGTCCTCGACGTCCCGGCGCGGGGTGGCCGGTCCGGGCGGGCCGTAGCCGACCCGCAGCACCACCTGCACGGTGCCGACGCCGCGCTCGGGGTCGCGCAACCGCCAACGGGTGTCCGGGAGTTCGACGGCCTGGTGGAGCACCGAGACCCGCAGCCCGCGGGTGGTGGCCACCAGCCAGACCCGTTCCATCGCCTGTCCGGCCCGCAGCCAGTCCGCGGCGGTGTCGCCCCGGGTGGCGATGGTGGCGACCTGCGGCAGCGCCTCGAAGCGCTGCGCGTGCGCGGGCCCGCGTCCGGCGAAGTCCCGTACGGGCACCCGGGCTTCGTGGTCCTGCGGGCCGAGGGCGCGTTCCGGGATGCCGTCCGGGGCCGCCGGCGCCGCGCCGGCCCGCACCCAGCCGGCGGTCTCCGCCCGGCGGGCGGCGTCGGCGGCGATCCTGGCCTCGGCCTCGGCGGTCAGCGCGAGCACCCGGCGCGCCCCGTCCTCCTCCAGCACGTCCAGCACGGTGTCCTCGTCGGCGGCGGCCGCGATCAGCTCGCCGATCACCGCCTCGGGCACGTCCCGGTTCCCGAACGGCTCGCGGCTGGAGTGCCGTTGGGTGATCGCCCCGGCCAACTCGGCCGTTTCGTACGGTACTCCGCGCGGCCCGAAGCGCACCACGGCCACCGGCCGGTCGGGGCCGAGCGGGTCCGGCAGCAGGTCCAACTCCTCGACGGGCAGGCCGAGTCGGGCCGCCGCGACCCGCAGGTTGAACAGCGCCGCGCCGATCGACAGCAGCATCCCGCGCCCGTCCGGGTCCGCCAGCGGCACCGCCCGCGCCGGGTCGGCGAACACCAGCACCCCGGGCCCGTCCGCGGTCGGCCGGAACCGCCAGGGCTGCGCGTTGTGCAGGGACGGCGCGGCCCCGGCCGCGGCCACCAGCTCCCGCAGTTCCGCCGGCCCCGGCCCGCCCGGCACCCCGTCCACCGGGCCGCCCGGCACTCCCGGCCCGGGCGCCGCCACCGGCCCGGGCACCGCCGTCGCCCTCGCCGTCGACTCGGTCATCGCGGATCACTCCTCGCCGCATCCTCGTCGCGTCCCACGTCTCCAGTGCCTCGATCCTGCGCCCGCCCGCCTCCCGCCCGGTAGGGCCCAAAGGCCCGGGCCGGACGACCTCCGTCCCGGTCCCCGCCGTCCCCCCGCGCCACCCGCCTCCCCTCCTCTCCCCCGCCACTGGCGTAGCGTACGGACCATGGAATTCCGCCACCTGGGCCGCAGCGGCCTGATCATCAGCGAGATCGCGTACGGGAACTGGCTCACCCACGGTTCGCAGGTCGAGGAGGACACCGCGGCCGCGTGCATCCGCGCCGCCCTCGACGCCGGGATCACCACCTTCGACACCGCCGACGTGTACGCCGAGACCCGCGCCGAGTCGGTGCTCGGGCGGGCGCTCAAGGGCGAGCGCCGCGAGGGGCTGGAGATCCTCACCAAGGTGTTCTGGCCGACCGGGCCCGGCCGCAACGACCGCGGGCTGGGGCGCAAGCACGTCATGGAGTCGATCGACGGCTCGCTGCGCCGCCTGCAGACCGACTACGTGGACGTCTACCAGGCCCACCGCTACGACCCGTCGACTCCGCTGGAGGAGACCATGGAGGCGTTCGCCGACGTGGTCCGCTCCGGCAAGGCCCTGTACATCGGCGTCTCGGAGTGGACCGCCGAGCAGATCCGGGCGGGCCACGCGCTGGCCCGCGAGCTGCGCGTCCCGTTCGTCTCCAGCCAGCCCCAGTACAGCGCGCTGTGGCGGGTCATCGAGGGTGAAGTGGTGCCCACCTGCGAGGAGTTGGGCATCGGCCAGGTGGTCTGGTCGCCGATCGCGCAGGGCGTGCTGACCGGCAAGTACAAGCCGGGCGCCGAGCCGCCGGCCGGCTCCCGGGCCACCGACGAGAAGGGCGGCGCGAACTTCGTGGCCCGCTTGCTGCGGCCCGAGGTGCTGGAGCGCGTCCAGCAGCTGCAGCCGCTCGCCGCGGAGGCCGGGCTCTCGCTCGCCCAGCTCGCGGTCGCCTGGGTGCTGCAGAACCCGAACGTGTCCGCCGCGATCATCGGCGCCTCCCGCCCCGAGCAGGTCACCGAGAACGTCAAGGCCGCGGGCGTGAAGCTGGAGCCCGCGCTGCTCGCCCGGATGGACGAGATCCTGTCCCCCGTCGCCGAGTTCGACCCGGCCCGGACGGCGGAGAACGCCCCCAAGACCCGCCCCTGAGTCCTGTCCCACCAGCACCACCCCGCACCACCCGCAACCCCTGAGCGGCCGCCGGCCGGAGCACCCCGCCGGCGGCCGCCCGCACTCCCGCGCTACCCGCGAATCCCCTCGACTCCCCGCGCTACCCCGGCAATTCGCCCTCGCCGCCGGCCTCCAGCTCCGCCGGGTCCCGCTCCCCCGGCACCTCCTGCTGCGCCCAGATGGTCTTGCCGTGCCGGGCGAACCTGGTCCCCCAGCGCTGGGCCAGCTGCCCGATGATGAACAGTCCGCGGCCGCCCTCGTCGGTGGTCTTGGCCCGCCGCAGGTGCGGGGTGCTGTCCGAGCTGTCCGACACCTCGCAGATCAGGCCCCGGTCGTTGATCAGCCGCAGCCGGATCGGCGACTTCCCGTACCGGATGGCGTTGGTCACCAACTCGCTGACGATCAGGTCGGTGGAGAACTCCAGCTCCTCCAGCCCCCAGGCGGCGAGCTGGTGCTCGGCCAGCCGCCGGGCGGTGCGCACCACCGCCGGGTCCTCGGGCAGGGTCCACACCGCGACCTTCTCGTCCGGCAGCCCCAGGGTGCGCACCAGCAGCAGCACCGCGTCCTCGCGCTGCCGTTCGGGCAGCAGCGCGTACACCGCCTGGTCGCACAGCTGCGGCAGTTCCTCCTCCCCGGCCCGGGCCAGCACCCGCTGCAGCACCGCCCGCCGGCCCTCCCCCGGCCCGACCGGCAGCACCTCCTCCACTCCGCCGCGCTCCGCGGCCCCGCCCGTCCGGGGGCCGGGGCGCCGCCCGGGGCCGGACATCAGCCCGTTGGTGTACAGCGCCAGGACGCTGCCGACGGGCAGTTCCGCGACCCGCGTCTCGTAGCAGCCGTCGCCGCAGCCCAGCGGCAGTCCGGGTTCCACCGGGAACGGCACGGGCACGCCGTCCGCGCCGACCACCACCGGCCCGGGGTGTCCGGCCGAGGCCGCCGTGCAGGTCCGGCCGATCGGGTCGTAGACCAGGTACAGGCAGGACGCGAGCCCGTCCGGCAGGGTGTCCGCGCCGGCCGCCAGGCTGCCCTGCTGCTCGTCGGTGAGCACCCGGGCCGCGTCGTCCAGCCGCACCAGCAGTTCGTCGGGCTGGAGGTCCTGGACGGCCAGCGTGCGCAGCGCGGTGCGGACCTGGCCCATCACGGCGGCGGCCTCGATGCCGGTGCCGGTGACCGAGCCGATCGCCAGGCCGACCCGGGCGGCGGACAGCGGCACCACGTCGTACCAGTCGCCGCCCGGTCCGACCACGCCCGGCAGGTAGACGTGCGCGCTCTGCACGGCGCTCAGCTCCGCCGGTTCCCGGGGCAGCAGTTGGCGCTGCAGCGTGGTGGCGATCGAGCGCTCGCGCGCGTAGCTGCGCGCCTTGTCGATGGACATCGCGCCGCGCGAGGCCAGTTCGACGGCCAGTTCCAGGTCGTCCTGGTCGAACGGCTCGGAGCGCCGGTACCGGTACAGCGCGAGCACGCCGAGCACGGCGTCGTGCACCACCAGGGGCGCGACGATCATCGAGTGCACGCCGAGTTCGCTCAGCCGCCGTCCGCGCTCCGGGTCGGCGGTCAGCCAGTCCTCGTCCCCGGTCAGTCCGCGGATCAGCCGGGCCCGCCCGTCCACCAGTGCCTGGCTGTACGGCGTGGGCGCCCCGTAGGTGGACAGCGCGCCGTGCGGGATCGGCCCGGGCGAGGGCCCGCCGGGGCCGCTGCCGTGCACGGAGCGGTAGGCGACGCGGCGCAGCGGCGCGCCGGGGTCGATCGGGCCGGTGCGCAGCGGCAGTCCGCGCAGCGGTTCGTCGAGCAGGTCGACGGTGGCGGAGTCGGCGAAGCGCGGGACGGCGACGTCGGAGAGTTCCTGGGCGGAGCCGACGGCGTCGAGGGAGGCGCCGAGGCGGCGGTGCGCGCTGTGCAGGATGTCGAGCCGGTCGAGGGCGCCCTGCCGTTCGGTGACGTCCTCGATGGCGGCGACCAGGTAGGGGCGGCCGGTGTCGGAGAGGATCCGGAAGAAGGAGACGGCGCCGACCATCTCCTGTCCGGGGTCGGTGGGCATCCGGCCGCGGACGAGGTGCTCGCGGACGTAGCCGCCGTCCTGGAGGGCCTGGCGGGCGAGCACCTCCAGTTCGGCGCGGTCGAAGCCGGGGGCGAAGTCGGCGGGGCGGTGTCCGACGATGTCGGCGCTGGGCATGCCGCGCACGCCCCGGGCGGCGGTGTTGTAGCGGATCACCCGCAGGTCCTGGTCGAGCAGGTAGAGGCCGAGCGGGGCCTGCGCGAACAGCGCGTCGAGCAGGGCCGCGTCGACGTGGTCGCCCTCGCCGCTGCCCAGCGGCTCGCCGCCCGGTGCCCCGCAGGCCACCGGTTCGCCGCCCTCCGGTGCCGTCTGCTCCGCCACGCCGTCCGCCTCCCCGGCCGCGGCCGCGCCGCCGCCACCGCCGTTGCTGCCGCTGCCGCTGTCACTGCCGTCGTGCCGGTCGTCCTGGTAGCCGTCCACGCCGCTCCTCCGCTTCCCGCCCTGCTCCTGTCCGGCTCCCCGGCTCGGTTCCCGGTCCCGGCCCGGTTCCCGGGCCGGCTCCTCCTCCTGGGGCCCGTTCACGGCCGTCCCCCGCTGCCCGCGCCGGGTGCGGCGCGCCCGACGGCGACCCGTCCGGGCGGGTCGGGCCGGAAGGCGATCACGGCGATGTCGTCGCGGACGTCGGCGACGCCGGTGACCAGGTGCTCGCAGAGGTCGGCGAGCGGTCGGCGGCGGGCCGCGGCGGCGGCTTCGCAGAGCCGGGCGATGCCGTCGCCGAGGTGTTCGCCGGGCACTTCGACCAGGCCGTCGGTGTAGAACAGCAGCGTCTCGCCGGGTCCGACCGGGTGCCGGTGGGTGACCCGGGGGCGGCGCGGGTCGACGCACAGCGGGACGTCGGCGTCCTCGGCGGACAGCAGCCGGGGCGGCCCGTCGACCGGGAGCAGGACGGGCGGCGGGTGTCCGGCGTTGGCCCACTCCATCTCCCAGCCGCCGTCGGCGCCGTGCCGCACCAGCCGGGCGTGCACGGCGGTGGCGAAGCTGCCGACGCCCAACCCCTCGGCGGCGGTGTCGAGTTCGCGCAGCGTGTCAGCGGGGGTGTGGGCCTGGCCGCGGGTGTAGGCGATGGAGCGCAGCATGGCGCGCAGTTGTCCCATGGTGGTGGCGGCGGCGAGGTCGTGTCCGGCGACGTCGCCGATGGTCATGGCGAGCGAGCCGTCGGGGAGGGTGAAGGCGTCGTACCAGTCGCCGCCGACCTCGGCGTTGCGGCTGCCGGGCTGGTAGCGGGCGGCGACGGCGGCGCCGCCGAGGGCGGGCGGGGTGGTGAGCAGGGCGCGCTGCAGGACGACGGCGGCGTGCCGGGCGCGTTGCAGGGCGAGGGCCTGGCGCAGCGGGGCCTGGGCGCGCTGCAGGACTTCGTGCTGGAGGTCGATGTCGGCCGGTCCGGGTGCCGGGGCGCCTTCGCAGCCGGCGGTGGCGGCGAGGGCGACGACGGCGCCGTCGACGACGATCGGCAGCAGGGTGAGGCTGGTGGCGCGGGTGTCGTGCAGCCAGCGGGCGGAGATCTCGGGGACGGCGCCGGCGGGGATCGCGCCGTCGGGGAAGCGCAGCAGGGTGGGGACGCGGTCGGTGACGGCCTTCCTGGCGTGCTCGCCGAGGGTGAAGGTCTGCCGGTCGAGCGGGGGCACCGGGGGCAGTCCGGGGCGGGCGACGGAGGCGATCCGGGTGGCGACGACCTCGTCGTCGGCGGCGTCGGGGCCGGGCAGCAGGTAGACGGCGCAGACGTCGGTGAGGTCGGGGACGAGGGTGCTGGCGAGGGCGGTGAAGGCGTCCTCGGCGCGTTCGGCCTCGGTGACGGCGCCGGCCCGGGCGAGCAGGCGTTCGCGCAGCCGGGCGTGCCACTGGTCCTCGATGTCGCGGGTGGTGCCGATCCATTCGTGGCCGCGTTCCTCGTGCAGGACGGGGACGGCCCGGGAGCGGACGTGCCGGTAGCCGCCGGCGGCGCTGCGGACCCGGAAGGTGTGGTCGAAGACGGAGGGCAGGTCGCGGGTGGCGGCGGCCCAGCGGGCGGCGGTGGCCTCGCGTTCGCGGGGGTGGACGACGTCCAGCCAGCCGAGGCCGGCGGCCTCGGCGAAGGGCTGGCCGGTGAGTTCCTCCCAGCCGGGCACGAGTTCGCGGGCGGTGCCGTCGGGGCGGACGACCCAGACCATCTGGGCGGCGGCGGCCATCAGCGCCTCGTAGCGCTGGAGGGCTTCGAGGCGTTCGGCGGACTGGCGTTCGGCTTCGAGCGCGGAGTGCAGTTCGGCGGTGGTGTCGATGGCGGCGGCGAGGATGCCGGGGCCGTACCGGGTGGCGGCGGGCGAGCAGGAGTAGACGAAGTGCCGGTGGGCGGTCCCGCCGGTGGGGCAGCCGAGGGTGCGGTGGGCGGTGACCTGCCGGGCGGTGCCGTCGGTGAGCACGGCGTCCAGGGTGGCGAGCAGCCGTTCGGTGCCGGGTTCGGTGAACGCCTCGCGGGCGGGTGCGCCGAGCGGGCGGTCGCCGAACAGGTCGCGGAAGGCGTCGTTGTAGTAGACCATCCGGTGTTCGGGGCCGGCGGTCAGGGCGATCGCGACCACGGCGCGGTCGAACACCTCGGGTGTCAGTTGCGGTTCCGGCACCCCGCCGTCCTCCTGCCGTCCGCCGCCGGGCCGGTCCGCGGCCCCGGCCCGGCGGGTGCGCGCGTCGGGCCGGGCCGGCCCGGGTGGGGTTCCCGTTCCGGCCCGGGCCGCGTGCGCGCGCCGTCCGATGTCCGTGGTCCGTCCGTCGGTTCGTCCGCCGGGGTCAGGCGAGCAGTTTCTGCTTGGCCCGGTCGAACTCCTCCTGGGAGATCGCGCCGGCGTTCTTCAGGTCGGCGAGCCGGGCGAGGTCCTCGACGTGCCGGGGCCCGGCGTTCTGGCCCTCCGTTCCGGCGGCCTTCCTGACGTAGTCCTGGAAGTCGCTCTCGGCCTTGGCGGCGAGGGCCCGGTCGCGTTCGCCCATCTCCTTGCCGCGGGCGATCAGGTAGACCAGGACGCCGATGTACGGCAGCACGATCACGAAGATCGTCCAGCCGGCCTTGCCCCATCCGCCCATGTCGTGGCTGCGGAAGATGTCCGTCAGCACCTTGAACATCAGGAAGAACCACAGGATCCACAGGAACAGCCACAGCATGGTCCAGAACAGGTTGAGCGCCGGGTAGTCGTCCATCGACTGGCTCCCTTCCACAGGTCCTTCGAGTGGTATCACCACATTCCGGACACCGCACGTCGGCGGCCGCCCCCTGTGCGCCGCCCGCGCGCTTCCCGCGCCCCTCCCGCGCGCCCGGAGCGCGAGCGGCCGCCCGCCGGGCGAGGATGCGAACGGGTGTCAGGTTCGGCGGCACGGGAGGCGCGGATGGGCGAGGGGCGGGCGGTGCGTCCGGACGGCGGCACGGAGGGTGCGGCGCCGGAGGAGGTGTCGCCGGAGCGGGTGACGGCGCTGCTGGCGCGGCTGGCCGGGATGCTGCTGGCGGCGAGCGGCGAGGGCGCCTCGGAGGTCGAGCAGACCGTGGCGCAGGCCGCGGCGGGCTTCGGCGCCCGCACCTCGATGGTGCTGGTCCCGGACGGCGCGACGCTGACCGTCGTCCTGGACGGGCGCACCTCGACGGTCGCGGTCCGGGCCTTCCCGGACGTCGCCCGGCTGGACAAGGTGGCCGCGCTCAAGCCCTGGGCGCACCGGGTCTCGCTGGGCCGCACCCCCCTCGCGGAGGCCGAGCGGCGGCTGGCGGCGATCGACGGCTCGCCCGCCCCCTACCCGTGGTGGCTCAAGGGCCTGGGCATCGTGCTGTTCTCGGTGGGTTTCGCGCCGCTGATGCAGCCGACCTGGTACGAGATCGGCAGCACGGCGGTGCTGGGCCTGGTCACGGCGGTGCTGGCGGTGGCGGCGGAGCGGTGGCCGCGGCTGTCGCGGGTGCTGCCGCTGGTCGCCTCGGCGGCGGTGTCGGTGCTGGTGCTGATGGTGTTCGCGCGCACCCCGGCGCACGGCGGGGCGGTGCTGCTGATGCTCCCGGCGCTGTTCTACTTCGTCCCCGGCGACCTGCTGTCGGCGGCCGCCGTCGAACTGGCCGCCGGGTTCCTCACCACGGGCGCGGTGCGCCTGGTGTACGCGGTGTTCCTGCTGCTGCAGCTGTACCTGGGCGTGATGCTCGGCGTGTACGCCACCGGCGGCGACACCTCGGCGATGTTCGACGTCGCGGCGCACGCCGACCTGCCGCGCTGGGCGACGTTCCTGTCCTGGGTGGTGTTCACCGTCGGCACGGTGCTGTCGTTCGCGGTGCCGTGGCGGCTGCTGCCGGTCCTGCTGGGGACGGTGTACCTGACGGTGGCGGTGCAGTCGGGGGCGACGAAGCTGGTCGGCGAGGTCGGCGGGACGTTCCTGGCCGCCGCGGCGCTCGGCGCGCTGGCCACGGTGGTGGCCCGCGGGCCGGGCCGGCCGCCGCGGATGCTGCTGGCGCTGCCCGGGTTCTTCACCCTGACGGTCGGCTCGCTGGGGATGCGCGGCCTGACCAGCCTGGCCGGCGGCCACCCCGTGCAGGGCTTCCACGACCTGCTGTCGATGGTCACCACGGTGGTGGCGATCGCCGTCGGCCTGCTGCTCGGCTCGGTCCTGGCCCATCGCCCGCAGCCCCTGCCGCACTCCTGAGCGCGGGGGCCCCTCCTTCCGGGCGCTCCCGGCTACCAGCCGTCGCCCGGGTAGTGCGGCAGGTCCAGGGCGGCCGGGTCCATCGCCGCCAGCCACTGCCCGCCCCGGCGCAGCACCGGCGTCAGCACGATCTCCGGTTCCCCGTCGTACCCGGCCCGCACCAGGGCGTCGTAGCGGACCGGTCGGTGGGCGGCCGTGGCGGGCGTGGGCCGCTCGTCGCGGCGGCCGCGGGCCTGCGCCTCCAGGGCCAGGTAGGTGCGCCGCAGGTGCTCCTCCCAGCCGGGCAGGTCGTGCGGGTCGGCGGGGACGAGGTAGCGGGCGCCGCGGTCGATCAGCAGGGTGACCAGCCGGCCGAGCGCCCCGGTGCGGTCGAGGCCGTCGGGCAGCAGGTCGAGGGCCTCGGCGAGCGGGCGGGTGACCCGCAGCAGGGCCTCGTTGAAGTCCAGTCCGTGTTCGCCCTCGGCCTGGATCTGCAGGGCGCGCTGCTCGCCGGTGAAGTTGAGCCGGCAGTGGTAGGCGCCGCCCTCGACGAGCAGGCCGGGCTCCCCCTGCCAGACCACGGGGGTGTCGCCGAGCTGCCCCCACTCGGGCCAACTCACCTCTCCCCCGGGCTGCTTGACGGCGTGGCCGAGCGGGTGGTCACCGACCGTGAGGATCTCGATCCGGGCGCCGACCACCTGCGCGGGTGCGGGGTGGACGGTCAGCCGGCGGGTGGTCTCGTTCCAGGCGAGGCCGCCGGTGTGCGCGTCGACGGCCTCGGTGGCGGCGAGGACGAGCGGCTGGTGCGGGTGGGTGTCGTGCATGTGGGCCACCGTGACCGGGACGAGGACGGCCGCGCGGAGCACGGCCTGCCGGTCGGGGAACGGTCTGGGCTGGACCGTCTCGGTGGTGAGCTGCTGCGTCATGCGTCGTGCCCTTCCCGCGCCCGTGCGGCGCGCACCCCCGCGGGCACCGGCGCGGGCGGCCGGCCGCCCCGCGGTCTGTCCCGTCGGCCGTTCGCGCGGCCAGGGGGACAGCGTACGGGGCGCCGACCGGTTCGGGAACGTGCCGCGGGCGGTCGGCGACGAATCGTGACCGGCCGCAACCTCCTTGTGCTCAGCGGTCGTTGGGTGAGATCCACCAGGCGAGCAGGACGACCAGGAAGGAGGCGGCGCTGAACCCGGTGCACCACCAGGCGGTGGCCACCTGGCCGCTCATCCAGGCGTTGGTGGCGGTGTTCAGGGCCCACAGCTGGCCGATCACGATGGTGACGGCCAGGCCGACCCGGGCGGACAGGATCGCCGACCGTTCGGGCTGCTGGTCGGTGCCCGCGCCGGGGCCGGGGCCGGTCGCCGAGATCCGCGGGTCGGCGTAGCCGGAGGTGGCCCGGATCTGCGGGTACCGCTCGTGGACGGGCCGGTTGAGCCGGGGCTCGTCGCTGCCGGGGTGGTAGCCCTCCGGGTAGTGGCCTTCGGGAACGCTCATCACGCACCTCCACGGGTGGGTCGACGAATCGTCGGTTCGCTTCGGGCGGCGGTCGGCCGCCGTTCTGCGGTGGTCGGCCGCCGTTCTCCGGCGGTCATCTGCCGCTCTTGCGGGTCGCGCAGCCGGCCGCTTCGGCGAGCGCCGGGTTGCGTTCGCGCAGGCCCCGGCAGAGGCCGGCCTGCTCGCTCTCGCCGGAGCGGGCGGTGCCGACCGCCCACACCACGCCCTGGGCGTCCTCGACCACCACCACCTTGGGCAGCGGGCGGGGCGGCGGACCGCCGGTGACCTCGCCGGTGCGGGAGTCGAACTGCCCTTCGTGGCAAGGGCAGTAGAGGTCGCCGTCGCTGCCGTGGTCGCGCCGCCAGAGCACGCCGCAGGCGAGGTGGGTGCAGACCGTGGAGTAGCCGACCAGGGTGCCGTCGGGGAGCCGGATCGCCATCGCCCGGTCGTCCTCGCCGGGGTAGTCGAAGCTGACCGCCTCGCCGCGCTCCAGCCGGTCGGCGACCTTCAGCGGGGCGGCGCCGCCGTCGCCGTGGCGGTGCAGCACGCCGGCCGAGACCACCGTGGAGCCGACCACCAGGCCGCCGGAGACGGTGGCGACGATCCGCAGGTAGTCGCGCCGGGTGGTCAGCGAGTCGGCGCTGATCCGCTCCTTGAGCGCGGTCTGCTCGGCCCGGTGGTCGTCCGGGCCGCCCTCCCGGCCGTACGGCCGGGGGGAGTTGTCGGGGCTGGTCACGCCCTCGCTCCGTTCCCGGGCGCGGGGCGCCCGTTGACCTCGATCAGGTTGAGCGTCCCGCCGGGGACGGGCGCCCGGCGCTCGGCGGGCACCACCATGGCGACGCCGGTGGAGACCACGGTGTCGCCGAACGCGAACATCGTGGAGACGTCGACGCCGGGCCGCTCGGCCTGGAGTTCTTCGACGGTGCCGTAGAACAGGGCGCCGGTGGGGCAGACCGTGGCGCACATCGGTGCCAGGCCGTAGGAGGTGCGGTCGTAGCAGAGGTTGCACTTCATCTGGAGCTTGGCCTCCAGGTCGATCTTGGGCACGCCGAACGGGCAGGCGTTGACGCAGTTCGCGCAGCCGATGCAGCGGGTCGGGTCGGCCTCCTGCACCACGCCGTCGGCGGTGATCAGGATCGCCTCGGCCGGGCAGACCTCGGCGCACGGCGCGACCGGGTCCTCGCAGTGCATGCAGACGGTCGGCAGCGCGGCGACGGTGCGGCCCTCGTCCGGGTAGTCCAGGTGGATCATCGACTTGCCGCGGTGCGAGTCGCACTCGCGGCAGGCCGACACGCACGCCTGGCAGCCGATGCAGCGGCCGGGGTCGATGAAGATGGTGCGTCCCAGCATGGCGGTCAGCCCCTCTCTGCGGTGCCGCGGCCCTGCGGGGAGGTCGGCGGCAGCGGGTCGGTGCGGGAGACCTGGGCCTCCGGGTAGGCCTCCCGGCCCGGCGGTACCGGCGGCGCGGGCACCGGGTCGATCGCCTCGGCCCGTTCGATCCGCACCGCGCACACCTTGTACTCGGGGATCTTCGAGCGCGGGTCCAGGGCGTCGATGGTGAGCACGTTCGCCGCCGTCGGGAACGGCCAGTGGTAGGGCACGAACACGTGGTCCGGGCGGATCGCCTCGGTCACCAGCGCGGGCAGCACCTCACTGCCGCGCCGGGTCACCACCCGCACCGGCTCCCCGTTGCGGAAGCCGTGCGAGGGATGGATCTCCACCCACGGCCGGGGGGTCTGCTCGACCAGCCCGCCCAGCCGCCGGGTCTGGTTGCCGGACAGGAAGTGCGCCACGGTGCGCCCGGTGGTCAGCCGCATCGGGAACTCGTCGCTGTACGGGTCGGCCGGCGGGTGCCACTCCACCACCTGCATGTGCACCTTGCCGTCCGGGTGGTAGGTCCGCCCGTCCTCGAACAGCCGCGGTGTGCCCGGGTGTTCGAGGCTCGGGCAGGGCCAGGCGATGCCGCCGGTGGCCTCCAGCCGCTCGTAGGTGATGCCGTAGTAGTCGATCACGGTGCCGGCCGAGGCGCGGCGCAGCTCGTCGAAGACGTCCTCGGAGCCCTCGAAGGCGAACTTGCTCCCCTCGCCGAGGCGGCGGGCGATCTCGCACATCACCCAGGTGTCGGTGCGCACGCCGGCGGGCGGCTCCTGGGCCTTGTTGTGCTTGATCACCCGGGCTTCGGCGTTGGCCATCACGCCCTCGTCCTCGGCCCAGGTGGTGACCGGGAAGACCACGTGCGCGTTGGCGGCGGTCTCGGAGAGGAAGAAGTCGAACTGGGCGTGGAACTCCAGCTTGTCGTAACCGTCCTTGACCACCGCGTAGTTGGGCAGTGAGACGAACGGGTTGTTGCAGACGCCGATCAGGCCGCGGATCTCGTGGCGCTGCATCTGCCAGACCATCTCCATCATCGAGGTGCCGGCCTGCGGGAGTTCGGACTCCTCGATGCCCCAGATCGCGGAGATCTGGCGGCGGTGCACCGGGTCGTTGATGGAGCGGCCGCCGGGCAGCAGGTCGGACTTCTGGCCGTGCTCGCGGCCGCCCTGGCCGTTGCCCTGGCCGGTGAGGGTGCCGTAACCGGCGCCCGGGCGGCCGAGGTTGCCGGTGGCGGCGCACAGGTTGATGACGGTCAGGCAGTTCTCCACGCCCTGGGTGTGGTGCTCGATGCCGCGCGCGTGGCAGGCCATCGCCCGCTCGGCGCGCCCGAACACCCGGGCCACCTGGACGATCTGCTCCGCGGGCACGCCGCAGATCTCGGCGGCCCGGGCCGGCGGGTACTCCTTGACGGTGGCCTTGACCTCCTCCCAGCCGGTGGTGTGCGCGGCCAGGAACGCCTCGTCGGTCAGTCCCTCCTCGACGATGACGTGCAGCACCGCGTTGAAGAACGCCGAGTCCGTACCGGACTTGAGCGCGACGTGGATGTCGGCGGTGCGGGCGACCGCGGTCTCGCGCGGGTCCACCACGATCAGGGTGGCGCCGCGGTCGCGGGCCCCCCACACGTACTGGGTCAGCACCGGGAAGCACTCGCCGACGTTCGCCCCGGCGATCAGCAGGCAGTCGGTCTGCAGGATGTCGGAGAACGGGTTGCCCGCCCGGTCGATGCCGAAGGCGAGCTTGTTGGCGCCCGCCGCGCTCACCATGCACAGCCGGCCGTTGTAGTCCACGTGCCGGGTCTTCAGCGCGACCCGGGCGAACTTGCCCACCAGGTAGGTCTTCTCGGAGAACAGGCTGGCCCCGCCGAGCATCCCGAACGCGTCCCGGCCGTGCTCGGCCTGGATCCGGTTGATCTCGGCGACGGTGAAGTCCAGCGCCTCCTCCCAACTCGCCTCCCGGAACGGCTCGTCGCGGCTGCGGCGCACCAGCGGCGCGGTCAGCCGGTCCGGGTGGTTGACCTGCTGGTAGGCGTTGATCCCCTTGGGGCACAGCCGCATCCGGTTGATGTCGTGGTTGCGCGGCTCGACCCCGAACACCTTGCCGCGGGCGTCCACCCGCAGGTACATGCCGCACTGGACGCCGCAGAAGCAGCAGTGCGTGGGGACGAGGGTCTGCTCGGTCTGGTCGGCCCGCCAGGCGGCGGCGGGCAGGCCGCCCGCGTCGCGGAAGTTGCGGGTGCCGAGCGGGGCGACGCTCGGGTCCAACGGGACGTGCTCGGTGCTCACTTGAACCCCCGCTTGACGCTCGACAGGTAGGCGGTGCCGCGCAGCACCCGCTTGCAACGGGGGCAGTACTCGGCCCACTCGTCGAAGCCCAGCTTCAGGTCGCGCATGGTGGCGCGCAGGTTGTCCACCGCCGCGACGGTGTCGATCGGCTGGCCGCAGCGCTTGCAGGGCTGCAGCTCCTGGGCGTCCGAACCCTGGCGCCGCGCCGTGTACTTGAACAGCTGCATGCCGACCGCGGCCGGGCGCTGCACGATGTGGAAGAACTTGCCGAACGGGAGGTAGACCAGGGTCAGCACGACCGAGGCCATGTGCAGGATGGCCAGGAACTCGTAGCCGCCGCCGTGCAGGAACATCTCGGAGAAGGTCAGCAGCAGGCCGGTGACCGAGATGGTGATCAGGGCCAGCAGCGGCAGGAAGTCGTAGCCGAAGCGCTGGCCGGTGGTCGCGGCGCGGTCGCGCATCCGCCGCCACAGGAAGTAGCCGGCGCCGCCGATCACCATCACGGCGGCCAGGTCCAGGCCGTGGTAGAGCGCCCAGCCGAGGAAGCTGCCGGAGTCGAAGCCGAACAGCTTGAAGCCCCACAGGCGCATCTCGTAGCCGGGGCCGGCCGCGCTGGCGGAGGTGAAGGTGAACCAGCCCCAGGTCAGCGGGAAGGTGATCGCCGCGGCCAGCAGGCAGCCCCAGAAGATCAGTTGGTGGGCGGCCCAGCGGGCGTGCGAGCGGGCACCGAGGAACTTCTGGAAGCCCAGGTAGGTGGCGATCATCTTCGGCAGCGCGGCGGGCGAGCGCTTCAGGTTGTCCCAGGACAGCGCGGCCTTCCAGCCCTGCACGAACAGCCGGCGGGCGGCGGGCGCGGAGACCCACACCACGTAGCGGTAGACCACGCCGAAGGTGAGGAACACCGAGGCCACCGCGTACGGGACCAGCGCCGAGTCGAAGTCCCGCAGGAGCCGGCTGCCCAGCACGATCGCCACCACCAGCAGCACGCTCGCCGCGGCGGCGATCAGCGAGGCCCGGGCCGCCGTCGACCGGGTCGCCGAGGCCACCACCCCCGCCGCGCCGTCCTCGGTCCGACTGCTCCCGGTCGGTCTGCCCTGCGGGGGCGGCGCTGTCCCGGCCACGCGCACTCTCCTAGCGCTCGACGAGCCACTCGATCTGACGTCCTCTCAGCCGGACGCTAGCGACGCGCCGGGAGGGGCGCCCGCCCGCTGCGCCGCACGCGGCGCGTCGCTGGGCCGTCCGGGTGAGCGGGCGGGGCGCCCGACCCGCGGGCGGCCCGGGAGACGGCTCAATGTCTTGCCGTCCGTCGGTGCGTACCGGAATGATCCTCCGCATGTCCGCGCACCCGAACGGCCTCCCGCCCGCTCCGCCCGCCGACTGGGCCGAGATCAACCGCAGCAACTGGGACGACCGGGTGCCGCTGCACGTCGGCGGCCGGTTCTACGACGTCCCCGGTTTCACGGCCGGGGCAGACACCCTCATCGACTTCGAGCTCGCCGAGGTCGGCGACGTCACCGGGAAGCGGCTGCTGCACCTGCAGTGCCACATCGGGCTGGACACCCTGTCCTGGGCCCGGCGCGGGGCCGAGGTGACGGGGCTGGACTTCTCGGCGCCCGCGGTCGCCGAGGCCGCGAGGCTCGCGGCGGCGATCGGTGCCGGCACGGCGCGGTTCGTCGTGTCGGACGTGTACGAGGCCGCCGAGGCGCTGGACGGGCGGACCTTCGACGTGGTCTACACCGGGCGGGGCGCGCTCAACTGGCTGCCCGACCTGGCGCGCTGGGCGCGCACGGTGGCGCGGCTGGTGGAGCCCGGCGGGTTCGTCTACCTGGCGGAGTTCCACCCGCTGTCGGAGCTGGTCGAGGACGACCCGGGCGTGCTGGTGGAGGACTACTTCCTGCGCGGCGCCCAGGTCGTCGACGCGCCGGGCAGCTACGCGGACCCGGCCGCCGAGCTGTCCTCGACCCGGACGGTGCAGTGGCGCCACGGCGTGGGCGACGTGGTCAGCGCGCTGGCGGCGGCCGGGCTGCGGCTGGAGTTCCTGCACGAGCACGCGCACGGGCACTTCCGGCTGCCGGCCGGCCCGCGCATCCCGCTGGTGTACTCGCTGCGGGCCGCCCGGCCGCTCTGACCGTCACGCGCCGAGCGCCGGCCGGCCGTCAGCCGTCCGCCGTGACGGCCGCCCGGAGGAGCTGCGGGCGGGCCAGCAGGTCGGTGCTGTCGGCCCACTGGTCGACCGAGCCGGTCAGCGGGCGGTCGCGCAACTCCGGTGCGGTGACCGTCCGTTGCAGCGCCCGGGCGAAGCGGTCGGCGTGCAGGACCAGGTACGGGCGGCCGTGGTAGCGGCGCCGGGCCGGGTCGATCGGCCCGGTCAGCCCGAGCGCGTTGTGCGCGCGGGCCGCGGCCTCGTACGCCTCGCACAGGTGCCGTTCGCGGGCCGCCGGGTCGGGGGCGGCCAGCGCGGCGCGCAGGGCGGGCGCCAGGTCGCGGGCGGTGTCGAGGCGGGCGAAGGCGCTGCCGAACCACTTGCCGTACGGGGCGTAGCGGCGGTCCATCAGGAAGGCCAGCCGCATCAGCTCGCGCACCAGGCGGGCGGTGACCAGGGCCGCGCCGAGGTCGTCGCCGCTCTCCGCGCAGCGGCCGGGGAACGCCTCCTCCTGGGCGATCCGCTGCCACTGGCAGGCCAGCAGGTGGCGCCAGACCTGGTCGGGGTACCAGCGCAGGCGCTCGCGGGCGGCGGTGAGGGTGCCGGGGCCGTCGTGGAAGACCCGTCCGCCGGTGAACTCGGCGAGCCGCTGCTGCGGGAGGGCCAGCCAGTCGAGCGGGCCGGGACCGTCGCCGGGGGTGCCGTCGGCCCAGGCGGCGGCGGGCGGACCGAGGCGCTCGGCGAGCCAACCGGGCAGGTCGCGGACGGTGACCCGGTGCTCGATCGGACCGCCGACGGGGGCCGGTTCCAGGTGGCTGACCGGGTCGTCCGGGTTCCCGGTGGCGCGGTAGTGGGTGGACCAGCCGCGGATCTCGCCGGGCAGCCGGGCGGCGAGCAGCTCGCGGACCGCCCGGCCGTGCCGCCGCGCGTCGGCGGGGGCGAGGAAGAGCTCCAGCCGCGGCCCCCAGTCGTGGTCGGCGGAGCGGGCGGTGTCGAAGCCGAGCACCTCCGACCCGGCGCCGATCCGGGCCGCCGCGTACCGCAGCCCCGGGTGGGCCTCGGCCAGCAGCGGACGGACCCCCTCCTCGTACAGCGCCCGGGCCAGGTCGAGCCCGGGGACGAACGGCGGGCCGGCGGGTTCGGGGGCTGGTGCCGGTCCGGGGGCTGGTGCCGGTCCGGGTCCGGGCGCGGATGCGGATGCGGATGCGGTCATGCGGCCCACTGTGGCAAAGCGGGGCCGGGCCGGGCCAGCGTTTATCGTCCGGGCGCGGTGGCGGGTCAGCCGACCGGGGCCGGGCGTCTGCCGGTGCGGTGGGCGGGCGCCGGTTCGGGCACCGCGGCCCGTGCGGAGACGGCGGGCCGGCCGGGCCCGTCCCGCCCCCGCCGGATCGGCACGGCGAGCAGCAGCGCGAGGGTGAGCAGGGCGTACGCGCTGCCGCCGAAGAAGCTGCCCGGACCTCGGCCGTCGGGGTGCCAGAGCCACACCATGCCGCTGGAGATGACGAGTTGGAGCAGCCAGCACAGGGTGAGCAGCAGGCCGCGGCCACGGGTGCGGTCGAGGGCGGCGTCGGCCAGGACGACCAGGGCGGGCAGCATCCAGACCAGGTGGTGCACCCAGGTGATCGGGCTGACCAGGCAGCAGGCGATCCCGGTGAGGCTGTACGCGGCGAGGCCGTCGCCGGCGGCGTCGGCGCGGCACAGGCGGTACGCCCAGAGCCCGAGGACCACCAGCGCGGCGGCCACCCACAGTGCCCGGCCCGGGAGTTGGGGGCCGAGCCGGGCGATCAGCCCCTGCAGGGACTGGTTGGACATGTTGGCGAAGCCGCCGACCCGATCGGTGTCCCACAGCGTGACGGTCCAGAACTGGCGGGAGACCCCGGGGCCGAACAGGAAGCCCACGCCGGTGGCGCCCAGCGCGGTGCCGGTGGCGGTCGCCGCGGCCCGCCACCGGCGGGTGAGCAGCAGGTGGACGATGAACAGGGCCGGGGTCAGCTTGATCGCCGCGGCCAGTCCGGTGCCGACCCCGGCCAGCAACCGCCAGCGGCTGTCGGCGAATCGGCGACCGGACAGCTGGTGATCGGCGAACACCAGGGCGACCAGCAGCAGATTGACCTGCCCGAAACTGAACGTGTCCCGGACGGGGTTGCTGAGCGCGCACAGGCAGGCCGCGAGACCGAAGGCGTACCAGCGGCACCAGCCCCGGCGGCGGGCGATCGGATCGACCAGCCAGTACAGCAGCAGAGCGGTGGCGACGGCGGACAGCGCGACCCCGACCGCGATCGCCGGATGCCAGCCGAGCAGCCGCATCGGCAGCATGCAGACGGCGGCGAACGGCGGATAGGTGAACCCGTAAACGGTGCCGGGCCGGACGTAGTCGTACAGCTGCCCGGTGTCGGCCCAGTGGCGGACCGTGCCGTAGTACACGCCGATGTCGAACCACCCGCGATGGCCCGGGATGACGGCCAGCACCAGGGCGGTGACGAGAACGGACACGACGAGGACGGCGGTCCTGGCGGTGGTGGTGCCGCGGGTCAGCACACCGGCTGCCTTTCCTGGAGGGTGGTTCGGATGGTGGCCGGTGACACGACAAGACCCGACCGGGCAGCCGCACCACTGCAGGCCGACCCGCCGACTCCCCCATCTTTCAGGGCAGTTCGGCTTCGGTCCGGTGGAACAGCAGGCATCGGCCCGTCGGCCCCCAGCCGGGCCGCCGGTCCGGGCTCCGCGCGAACGGCGGTCGCCGCGCCGCCGGTCACGCCGGCTGCCTCTCCGGGAAGGCGACCTGCTGCTCCGCCAGGAAGACGGCGGCCGCCCCGACGACGAGACCGCCCGCGGCGAGCACCAGTTCGGCGGCGTCCGGCTCGAAGCCGTCCGGCATGACGGTGAACGCGATTGCCGCGCAGGCGAGTTCAACGGCCCTGCGAGTGGTCGCGGCGCGCACCGCGAAGGCCGCCGGGACGACGCACCACAGCGCGTACCAGGGACGGAAGGCCGGGCCGAGGACGACCAGGGCGCCGAATCCGAGTGCCAGGGCCGTCAGCGGTTCGCTCACCCGACGGACGACCCGGACCGCCAGCAGGCCGAGCACCCCCGCCGCGAGCGCCAGCCCCAGCAGCCTGGCCCCGGCCACCGGACCCTCCGGGGCGACGCCGGCCAGCCCTGCGACCAGTCGGCCGAGACTGCTGCTCGGCGACCAACTGCTCTCAGTGGCCGGGGCGGTGAGCGCGGCGACCCAGCCGTAGCCGGTACCCGCCGTGGCGGTGACGGCGGCCGTGGTCACGGCGGCGACCGCCGCCATCGCCACGCCAAACCGGATCCCGCGCCACCACCCGCCCGGCCCGCCCGCCACACCGCCTCGGACAGCCGTCAGCCGACCCCGCCGAGCGAACCGGCGGCGTTCTCCCACGAGTTGCTCCGCTCGCGGTGGCACGGCCCCGGTGGCCGGCCTGTTCCGGCTGCGGGTGGGTTCGGTGCCGCCGTGGGCGGTGAGCCACCAGGCGGCGGGGAGGGCGAGTGCGGCGGGGGCCTTGACCAGGGCGGCGAGGGTGATCAGGGTGGCGGCGAGGAGCGGTCGGGAGCGGGTGGCGGCGAGCAGGCCGGTGACCATCAGGGCGAGCGGGACGGCGTCGTTGTGGGCGCCCGCGATCAGGTGCAGCAGGACCAGCGGGTTGAGCGCGCCCAGGCGCAGCGCGGCGGCGGGGTCGGTGCCCAGGCGGCGGGCGAGGGCGGGCAGCAGGGCGGTGAGGGCGGCGACGGCCAGGACGGCGCTGAGGCGCAGCAGCAGGGTGCCCGCGTACGGGTGGTCGGCGAGCGGGGCGGCGGCCCGGGCCAGCAGCAGGAAGCCGGGGCCGTAGGGGGCGGGGGTGTGCTGCCAGACGGGGGGCACCTGTTGGGCGGTCTGGCCGCCGAGCGCGGCCGGGCCGTCGGCGTAGACGTCCAACCCGGCCGCCCGCATGGCGCCTTGGGCGAGGTAGCTGTAGACGTCGCGGCTGAACAGCGGGGGCAGGAGCAGCAGCGGGGCCGCCCACCAGGCCAGGGTCGTGGTCAACCAGCGGGTGGTGGGGGGCGGTTGGCCTTCGGCGGCGCGGCCCGTGCTGCGACGGCCGGGGGTGCCGAGCAGCAGCCAGGCGGCGGTGAGGACGGTCAGGCCCGCGAAGACCAGGACGGTGCCCGCTCCGCCGGAGGCGCGCAGCGCGGGGCCGGTGCTGGCGGCGGGCAGGGCGCCGGAGGTGAGTCCGCCGGCGGCGAGGGCGAGCGAGCCCAGGAGTCCGAGCCACCGGTACCGGCTCGGGTAGGCGTTCGCGCCCGTGTTCGGCATGCCGGGAACGCTGGCAGAGCGGCGTGGCCCCCGGGGGAAGGGTCGGCGTCCGCCGGGTGGCCGGGGGGCGTCCGGATCCCGCTGTGCGCAGGCCGCGACGGTGGCCCGGCGAAGGCGGCTCCGAGCGGCCGAACCCGGCATTCAGCAGGTGCACATCTGGCCTCCCTCGGCCGGTCACCTCAGGGCCAGGCGGGTCGGGGAGACATACGGGTGCCGCCCGTGGCCGGTGCCGCCCGAACGGCGGCCCGGGTGCGAGCACCCGTGTCGTTGCGTGTCGTCCCGCGCCTTCCGTCGCCACCCTACCGCGCCCCGAGATCCCCGGAGAGTCCCGCCATGACCACTGCCCCCGCCCGTGCCGGACAGATCCCCGCCCAGCCTTCCCGGCGGTCGGCGAACCGGCCCGCCGAGCCCCAACAGCCCTCGTACCAACTGGCGTTCGCCCGGACCGCGGAGGACGTGCGGGCCGCCCAGCGGTTGCGCCACCGGGTGTTCGCGGACGAGATGGGCGCGGTGCTGGACTCGCCGCTGCCCGGTCTGGACGCCGACCCGTTCGACGAGTTCTGCGACCACCTGCTGGTGCGCGAGCAGCCCTCCGGCGAGGTGATCGGCACGTACCGGCTGCTGCGTCCCGAGCAGGCGCGCCGCGCGGGTCGGACGTACTCGGACACCGAGTTCGACCTGGCCCGGCTCGGCGGGCTGCGGGACGGGATGGTGGAGGTCGGGCGGTCCTGCATCGCCGAGGCGCACCGCGGCAACGGCGCGGTGATCAACCTGATGTGGGGCGGCATCGCCCGCTACATGACCGCCACCGGCAACGCCTGGCTGGCGGGCTGCTGCTCGGTGCCGCTGGCCGACGGCGGGGCGACCGCCGCCGGGGTGTGGGACACCGTCTCGGCCAAGTACCTGGCGCCGCCGCAGTACCGGGTCGCCCCGCTGCGCCCGTGGTCGGCCGAGGGGGTGGCCCGGACCGGCCGCACGCCCGTCCCGGCGCTGCTGCGCGGCTACCTGCGGCTGGGGGCCTGGGTGTGCGGGGAGCCCGCGTACGACCCGGACTTCAACGTGGCGGACCTGTACGTGCTGCTGTCGCTGGAGCGCACCGACCCGCGCTACCTGCGGCACTTCCTGGCGGCCGCGGCGGACCTGCCGGTCTCGGCGATCATCGGCGGGACGGCGGGGGCCGCCTCGGGCGCCGGTGCCGGTGCACCGGGAACGGCGGGTGCGCCGGGAACGGCGGGCGGGGCCGGGCGCGGAACGGCCACGGCGGCATGAGCGCCTGGCTGCCGACCGCGCCGTGCACGCCCGGCGCGTGCGTGAGCGTCGCCGGGCCCCGGACGGCCCTGCCGCACCGGGTGCTGCGGCTGGCGGGCTGCCTGGCGGTGCTGGCCGCCGGGCTGCTGGCGACGCCGCTGGTGCGCGCGCTGGCGTGGCTGCCCGCGGGGCGGCTGGCGCGCTGGTGGGCGCGGCTGCTGCTGGCCTCGCTGGGCGTGCGGGTGCGCTCGACGGGTGCGCCGGGGCGGCGGGAGGGCGGGTCGCTGCTGGTGGCCAACCACATCTCCTGGCTGGACGTCCTGTTGGTCGCGTCGGTCCGTCCGGGCCGGATGCTGGCCAAGACCGAGGTGGGCCGCTGGCCGGTGCTCGGCCCGCTGACCTCCTGGGGCGGCACCATCTTCATCGACCGGGACCGGCTGCGGGCGCTGCCGGGCACGGTGGAGGAGATCGCGGCGGCGCTGCGCCGGGGCCAGCGGGTGGTGGTCTTCCCGGAGGGGAGCACCTGGTGCGGGCGCGGCGGCGGGCGGTTCCGTCCGGCGCTGTTCGAGGCGGCGGTGCGGGCCGACGTCCCCGTGCAGCCGCTGGCGCTGCGCTACCTCGACGGGGACGGGCGGGCCAGCACCGCGCCGGCCTTCGTCGGGGAGGACGGGCTGCTGGCCTCGCTGTGGCGGGTGGTGTCGGTGCGGGGCCTGACCGCGGAGGTCGAGTTCCTGCCGCAGCTGCCGCCCGCGCTGTTCCCGGGGCGGCGGCAGTTGGCGGCGGCGGCGCAGCGGGTGGTGGACCGGCGGCGGCGCCCGCAGGAGGCCGCGGATCCGGGCCCGGCGGGCTGCGCGGCCTGCTCCGTGCACCCGGGCGGACCCGCGACCGGAGCCCCGGTCGACCGGCCGGTCGGCGTCCGGCTGCCGCTCCCGGCGGAGGCGGGGCGGTAGCGGGGCGGCGGCCGGGCGGGCCGGTGGAGCGCCTCCCGTATGATCGGGCGAGTTCAGGAAGGGCGAGGAGGTGCTCGATGCAGGTGGACGACGAGGCCGTCGGCGCGGTGTTGAACCGGCTGCGCCGGGCACAGGGCCAGCTGGCCGGCGTGATCGCGATGATCGAGGCCGGACGCGACTGCAAGGACGTGGTGACCCAGCTCGCCGCCGTCTCGCGCGCGTTGGACCGGGCCGGCTTCAAGATCCTCGCCAGCGGCATGCGCCAGTGCCTCGCGGAGGCCGAGGAGGGGGCCGCCCCGATGACCGAGGCGGAACTCGAGAAGATGTTCCTGACCCTGGCCTGAACGCCCGGGCGTCCGAGCGCCCGGTTGTCCGAGCGCCCGGTTGTCCGAGCATCCGGGCGCCCGAGCCCCCGGCCCGGCCCGTACGGCGGGTCAGGCGAGGGCCAGGAAGAGCTTCTCCAACTCGGCCTCGCTCATCGGGGCGGCGCCTTCGTCCGCCTCGGCCATGCACTGGCGCATGCCGCTGGCCACGATCTTGAACCCGGCCCGGTCCAGTGCCCTGGAGACGGCGGCGAGCTGGGTCACCACGTCCTTGCAGTCGCGTCCGGCCTCGATCATCGCGATCACGCCGGCCAGCTGGCCCTGTGCCCGGCGCAGCCGGTTCAACACCGCGCCGACGGCCTCGTCGCCCACCTGCATCGGTCTCCTCCTCGTCCTCGGCGGGCTCCGGTCGTCGCCCGCCCCCGTGTTCCGTGCCACGCACCGTGACGTCCTACTGATACCCCCGCCCGTATCAACCCGACCGGCGGACGGCGCATTCCCCCGCCCGCCGGTCTCCCCCGCCCTCCCGGCGCCGCGCCGCGGTCAGGCCGCGGCCTCCCAGGCGCCGTAGCCGCCGAGCAGGTCGGAGGTCAGCGGGTGGCCGTGGTGGCGCAGCAGGCTGGCCGCGATGGAGGAGCGGTGGCCGCCGGCGCAGTGCACGACGACGGGGCGGTCCTGCGGTATCTCGGCGAGCCGGTGCGGGAGTTCGGCCAGCGGGAGGTGGACGGAGCCGGGGATGTGCCCGTCGGCGCGCTCGCCCTCGCCGCGGACGTCGACGACCAGCGGGGGTTCGGCTCCGGCGAGTTCGGCGCGCAGGTCGGCGACGGTGCGGCGGGGGGCCTGGCGCATCTGCCCGGGGACGCCGCGGAAGGCGGTCTCGGGGTCGGCGAGGTAGCCGGCGACGCGGTCGAAGCCGATCCGGGCGAGCCGGGTGACGGTCTCCTGCTCGCGGCCCTCGGGGGCGATCACCAGCAGCGGCCAGGCCGGGTCGAGGACGGTGCCGGCCTGCTCGGCGAAACGCCCGTCGGCGGGGACGTTGACGGATCCGGCGAGGTGCCCGGCGGCGAACTCCAGCGGGTCGCGGGCGTCGACCACGACGGTGCCGGTCTCGGCGCGGCGGGCGAGGAACGCCTCCGCGTCCAGCGGGACGGCGAGGGCGGCGGCGTCGAACAGCTCGCGGTCGCGGCGGTTGAGGTCGGCGTCGTAGCCGAAGTAGCCGGGGGCGGCGGGCTGTCCGGCGGTGACGATGCTCACGAACTCGTCCTCGGTCATCGGCGCGCAGGCGTAGTTGGTGGCGCGCTGCTGCCCGATGGTGGACTGCCGCTCGGTGGACAGGTTCTTGCCGCAGGCGGATCCGGCGCCGTGCGCGGGGAAGACCCGGACCTCGTCGGGCAGCGCCATCAGCTTGCGCTGGACGCTGTCGTAGAGCATCCGGCCGAGCTCGTCGGCGGTGACGCCTGCGGAGGCCAGCAGGTCGGGGCGGCCGACGTCGCCGATGAACAGCGCGTCGCCGGTGAGCACCCCGTACGGGACGGCGTCGGCCTGCTCGCGGACCAGGACGCTGACCGACTCGGGGGTGTGGCCGGGCGTCTCGACGATCTCCAGGACGACCTCGCCGAGGCTGATCCGCTCGCCGTCGGCGAGCTTGCGGATCGGGTACTCGGTCTCGGCGCGGCGGCCGTAGCCGATCCAGGCGCCGGTGCGGTCGGCGAGTTCGAGGTGGCCGGAGAGGAAGTCGGCGTGGAAGTGGGTGTTGATGACGCCCTCGACGGTGAAGCCGCGGGCCTCGGCCTCGGCGAGGTACTCGTCCACGTCCCGGCGCGGGTCGACCACCACGGCGCGGCCGGTGGTCTCGTCCGCGATCAGGTACGAGGCCTGGGAGAGGCAGTCGAGGTAGTACTGGGCGAAGAACACGGGAGTCCTCTTCTCTGCGTGGGGCGCGCGGCGGTGGCGCGTTCGAGGGTGGTGACGGGCGCGGTCGCCGTACTGGCGGGCGCGGTCGCCGGCCGGGACGGCCCGGAGTGGACGCCGCGCACGGACCTGCGGGTTTCGATACCCCCATAGGTATTATTACAGGCAGTTCTCCGCCAGGAGGTCCGACCGGCTCATACCGGTGGGGGTATATGCTCGATACCAACGATATACCCCCGCCGGTATCTTCCCGAGGACGGCCAGCCGCCCGGGGACCCGCCGGAACCCCCGTACCACCCGCCCGTTCCCAGGAGGACACCGTGGCCTGGACCCCCCAGCCGCCCGCGCCCGCGCAGATCCACCCCGCCGAGGCGCACCGCCTGGCCGCCGCCGGCGAGGCGCTGCTGCTCGACGTGCGTGAGCCCGAGGAGCACGCCGAACTGCACGCGCCCGGCGCGCTGCTGCTCCCGCTCGGCGACCTCGGCACCACCCGGAGCCCGGACGCCGTGCGGGCCGCGGCCGGCGGACGGCTGGTGCTGGCGGTGTGCCGCTCCGGCCACCGCTCGCAGACGGCCACCGAACTGCTGAACGCGCACGGGGTGCCGACCGTGAACGTGGTGGGCGGCATGCGCGCCTGGCTCCGGGACGGGCTGCCCGCGCACCGGGACGGGTGTCGCTGCGGCGGCGCGATATGAGCATCGTCCTGCTCGCCCTGGTGGCCGGCGCGGTGGTCGGCCTGGCGCTGGGCGGACTCGGCGGCGGCGGCAGCATGCTGGCCGTCCCCGCGCTGATCTACCTGATCGGGCTGACGCCCGGCACCGCGACCACCGCCAGCCTGCTGATCGTCGCCGTGACCTCGCTCACCGGCCTGCTCGCCCACGCCCGGGCCGGACGCGTCCGCTGGCGCGAGGGCCTGCTGTTCGGCGCGGCCGGACTGCCGTTCGCCGCCCTCGGCGGGGCCCTCTCCCGCCACCTGCCCGGCCCCGCCCTGACCGCCGCGTTCGCGCTGCTGGCCGGACTGGCCGCCTGGCGGATGCTGGCGGGCGGACGGCGCGGCGGGCCGACCTCGGACGGGCCGGCCTCGAACGGGCGGACGGACGGGCGGACGGGCGGTGACGCCGGTGCTACCGGTGGTGCCGGTGGTGCCGGTCGCGCGCCCGGCGTCGGGCTCGCGGCGGAGCTGCCCTCCGCCCTCGGGTCGGCGGCGGTCGCCCGACTGCTGCCCGGGGGCGCCGCCGGCGCGGTGCCCGGCGGCGCGGGCCCGGCTGTGATCGTCGCCACCGAGACCGTCTCCGCACGGATGAACCTCGACCTGTGCCCGCTCCCGGTGACCGCCGGGCCCGCCACCGACTCCGACACCGGGTCCGCCACCGGGGCGGCGCTGCGGGCGCCCGTCCCGGCGCGGCGGGCCGCACTGGCGGGTGCCGGACTGGGGGCGGCGACCGGGGTGCTGGGCGTCGGCGGCGGGTTCCTCGCGGTGCCCGCGCTGGTCTCCTTCCTGCGCTTCCCGATGGCCGAGGCGATCGCGACCAGCCTGCTGGTGATCACCCTGAACTCGCTGGCCGCGCTGCTGCCCCGGCTGGGCGCGTCCGCCGAGATCCCGTGGTCGACGGTGGGCCCGTTCGCCGCCGCCGCGGTGCTCGGCGCCTGGGACGGCAAGCGGCTCGCCGCGAAGCTGTCCGGCCGCACGCTGCAACGGCTGTTCGCCGGGGCGCTGCTGGCGGTCGCCGCCCTGATGCTGGTGGACGCCGTGCTCTGACGCCCCCGGCCGTACCGCCCCGACGCCGCTCACCTGCGGTGACGCGGCTCACCCGGCCTTTCCGGTTCCCCGCGCCGCTCAGGCATCCTTGGGGACTCCCCCGCCTTCCCGCTCTCCCCGCCCGGCCCGTCCGTACGCGCCGGGGCCGTCCTCCCCCGAAGGGTTCACCGCTCCGATGACCACACCCCTGTCCGTCGACCAGCTCCAGCCCCGCCTGCACCAGCTGACCGTCATAGACGTCCGCTCGCCCGGCGAGTTCGCCGGCGGCCACATTCCCGGCGCCCACAACGTGCCGCTCGACCAGCTGGCCCAGGCCCTGCCCGCGCTGCGGGCCGCCGCCGAGCGCGGCGACGAGCTGGCCGTCGTCTGCGCCTCCGGCGCCCGCGCCCTGAACGCCTGCGAGCAGCTCGCCTCGGCCGGCGTGCAGGCGCTGCTCGTCGACGGCGGCACCTCCGCCTGGACGGCCAACGGCGGCCCGCTGAACCGGGTGCCCGGCCAGAAGCCCCGCTGGGCGATGGACCGGCAGGTCCGGCTGGTGGCCGGTTCGCTGGTGCTGGCCGGCATCGTCGTGGACGCGGCCGTCCCCGGCGTGCGCTGGGTCTCCGCCGCGGTGGGCGGCGGCCTGCTGTTCTCGGCCGTCAGCAACACCTGCGCGATGGGCTCGCTGCTGGGCAAGCTCCCGTACAACCGCCCGCGCGACTCCGGCGCCGCGCTCGACGCGACGCTCACCGCGCTGCGCGACGGCGGCAAGTGACGGACCAGACCTGACGTGTCGTCAACTCGCCTTCCGCTGCTGGCGAACCGGCCCCCGGTCTCCCTCCCCGTGCGGAGCGGGACCGGGGGCCGGCGCGCGTGCACCGGCCGCACGGACGGGGTCAGCGACCGGCGGCCGCGCCCTGCGGGCCCGGGGCGGACGCGTCCGTGCCGGCCGTCGGGGTGCAGGAAGCGGCGGGGGCCGGGGTGTTGTAGTGGCTGGCCAGCCAGAAGCCGGCCAGCAGGCCCGCCACGCCGAGTGCCTTGTGGCGGTTGCGCTTCCACCACGAGGGCGTGCCGGCGGCCATGAACCGCAGTTGGGTGAAGTCCGGATGCTCACTGGGTGGTGCGTCCTTGAACATTCCCATCGCGGATGATCCTCCTCTCGCGTCGGGGAGTTCATGACCATACGCCCGGTTCCGCCCTGACCGCAGGCAATTAATCCCGATTCAGGGGCCCACGCGCGCCCCCGCGCGCCCCCCTTGCGCGCCGGGCGGCGTGGCCCGGGCGGAACTCCGGACGGAACTCCGGGCCGGGCCCCGGTCGGCCCCGGCCGGGCTCACCAGTGCGCGGGGCGGGTCAGGGCGGCGCCGAGGCGGGTGGTCGAATCGCCCTTGGCGGCGTTGAGTTGGGCCCGGGTGAGGAACAGCGCGCCAGTCAGGTCGGCGCCCCGCAGGTCGGCGTCCCGCAGGTCGGCCCCGATCAGGTCGGCGTCCCGCAGGTCCGCGCCGGACAGGTCGGCCGCGATCAGGTAGGCGCCGCGCAGGTTCGCCCCGCGCAGGTCCGCGCCGCGCAGGCGGGCCCCGATCAGGTCGGCGCCCCGGTGGTTGCGCCGCTTGCCGGGCAGCGCGTTGCGGGTCAATTCGCTGGCCCGGAGCAGGAGTTCGTTCGCCCCGGCCCGGATGCCGGGCAGGTCGGCGGCGGCCAGCGCGGCCGCGTCCCGGCGGGTCAGCTCCTCGATCCCGTCGAACGTCCGGCGCAGTTCGGCGTGCACCGGCCGGGCTTTCGGCAGCTCCAGTGCCTCGGCCAAGTACCAGAGCAGCTCGTGGAGTTGGCGCATCACCGGGAACGTCTCGAACATCTGCCGGGCGGTGTCCCGGTCCTCGCGCCAACTGCGTCCGCCGAAGGTGTGCCGGGAGACCTTCTGCCCGGCCCCGAAGCAGTCGAAGACCGTGCAGCCCTGGTAGCCGCGTTCGCGCAGGTCCGGGTGGATCCCGCAGCGGTAGTCGGCCTGCAGGTTGCGGCAGGGCGTGCCCGCGTCCTTGTTCGCCGCGAAGTCGGCGGACTTGGCGAAGGGCAGGGCGACGCAGCACAGCCCGAAGCAGGCGGAGCAGTCGGCGAGCAGGTCAAGTCGACGGCCGGTCGGGGCGGGTTGCTGCTGGTCGGTCACGGTGCGGGTTCTCCTGTGGCGGGGGTGGCGGTCTTGCTCCATTCTCCCCGCCCGTCCGGCCCGGCCCGCCCCGGCGGCCCTGCTTCCCCCGCTCCGGCGGTCCTGCCCCGACCGTCCGCTCCCTCCCGGCCCTCCCGTCCCTTCCATCCCTTCCATCCCTTCCGGACGGGCCGCCGGGGCCGATTCTGTGGGCAAAAGGGCAGGGACCGGCAAAAAACCTCGCTCCCACCGGAATTCGTACCGCGTCGGGTTCGGGTACGGGCGGTTCGGCCGAGTATGGTGCGGTCCCCGGGTGCGGATCACCCGGGCGACGGCACACCGAGCCGTGCGGCACGGCGATGCGTCGTGCCCGCCGACGGCTCCACGGGGGACGCGGCGAGGGAGGGATCACGGGTGCGGCCCGATTCGGCGGGCGGCGACTCGACGGATTCGCTGCTCACGGCTGCCTCCGCGGCGCTGCGGGTGGACCGCGACGCGCTGGTCGGCGCCCTGCTCGACCAGCTGCCCGTCGCGCTGGCGGTGCTCGACGGCGAGCTGCGCTGGCGCTACCTGAACCCGCCGTTCCAGCAGGTCACCGGGGTGTCGCCGACGGCCGTGCTCGGGCGCGCCGTCACCGATCCGGACCGGGCGCTCCCGCGCGTCCTGGCCGACGGGCGGCCCCGCTCGGGGACGTTCGCCGGGCGCGCCGCCGACTTCCGCCGGCTGGAGGTGGCGGGCGCGCCGACCGGGGCGCTGGTCGTGCTGCCCGGCGGCGCCGACACCCACCGGGCGGAACTCGAACGCGTCCGGGCCAGGTTCGCCAAGCTGGAGGCCGGGTCGGAGCGGATCGGCACCACCCTCGAACCGGACACCACCTGCGCGGAGCTCGCCGCGTTCGCCGTCCCCGACTCCGCCGACCTCGCCCTGGTCGACGTGCTGCCGCTCGACACGCCCGACACCGTCTCCGACACCGCCGGCACCACCTCCGCGACACGCCCGGCCGCCGGCACCGGGCCCGCCGCCGGCACCGCCCTCGGTGCGGACCGGCCGCGCCCCCGACTGCGCCGGGCCGCTGCGGTCGGCCCGGCCACCGCGGCCACCACCGTCGGTTCGACCCACGGGGAGCAGGCACCGCACCCGCCGGACGCCCGGCCACCCGTACCGACCGGCGGGACGGTGCGCCACCGCCCCGGTTCGGTGACCGCCCGGGCGCTCGCCGAGGGCCGTCCGGTGGTGGCCAACCTGCTGTCCGGCGCGGAACTCGCGACGCTCGCACCGGACGACGACGCGCTGTCCGCCTGCCGGGCCGCCGGGGTCGACTGCCTGCTCGCGGTGCCGCTGACCGCCCGCGGGCGGCCGATCGGAGTGCTCACCCTGGCCCGGGCGCACGGCGGTTCGCTCGGCTTCACCGATGAGGACACCGAACTGCTCGCCGCCGTCGCCGGGCGCGCCGCGCTCACCCTCGACCACGCCCGGCGCTACGCCCGTTCGCAGAACACCGCCCTGGACCTCCAACGGGCCCTGCTCGCCGAGCCCGGCAGCCCGCACCCCAATCTCGAACTCGCCTCCCGCTACCTGCCGTCCGGGATCACCTCGGTGGTCGGCGGCGACTGGTACGAGACCGTGCGGCTGCCGTTCGGACGGACCCTGCTCGCGATGGGCGACGTGATGGGCCACGGCGTCGAGGCCGCCGTCGACATGAGCAACTACCGCTCCACGCTGCGCTACGTCGCCGCGATGGACCTGCCGCCGCACCGGATCCTGCGCCAACTCGACGCACTGATCGCCGAACAGGAGAACGCCCGCCCGGCAACCTGCGTCCTGGCCCTCGCCGACCCGGCCCGCGCCCGCTGGACCCTCGCCGGCGCGGGCCACCTGCCACCCGCGCTGCTCACCTCGCACGCCACCGAGCTGATCGAGGTGCCGACCGGCCCGCCCCTGGGCACCGGCGTCGGCGGCTACGAGCAGACCACCGTGGAACTGCGCGCGGACCACGCCCTCCTGCTGTACACCGACGGCCTGGTGGAGCGGCGCGGCGAGGACATCGACGTCTCGCTCGCCCGCCTGTCCGCCCTGCGGCTGCCCTCCGACGGCCCGCTCGACGCCCTGCTGGACGCCACCCTGGCCGCGCTGGCGCCGCAGGACGCCGAGGACGACATCGCCCTGCTGGCGGCCCGGGTCCGCCACCGACCGTCCTGAGCGCGGCCCCCTCCGCTCCGCCCCCGGCGCCTGATGTGCCACCGGCTGCCGCCCGGCGAGTGCGGCCCCGGCCCGGGCCGGTCGGACGTCCGCCGCACGCCCGCGGGACCAGCGCAGCGGCCACCACCGCCAGCTCAGGAAGCGGGGGCGGGAGGACCGGGCCGAGAGCCGGGCGCCGACCGCGAGGAACAGCGCACAGCCCGAGCGCCCCACCCCACCCCGCCCCTCTCCACGACAACGGCCCCGCCGTCCGCCCCCGACGCCCCGGCACCCGTGGTTGCACCGGGCCGCCCGACCGCCCTTCACCCGGCGGGGGCCGCTAACGCTCGGCGCCGACCGGGGGCCAGCCGCGGTGGTACCCGGCCGAGAGCGGGCCGCCGACCAGGTCGAGCACCGTCCCGGCGGCGGACAGCAGGTCGGCGGGGCCGCCGTCCTCGCACAGCACGCGGTGGGCCTCCAGGAGGCGAGCGCCGAGGTCGGGGGCGGCGGTGAGCAGGCGGCGCGGGAACCACTTGCCGGTTCCGGTCCAGGCCCGGTGGTGGTCGCTGAGCAGGTCGGCGGCGGAACGGAGCACCTCGGTCCCGACAGCCAGCGCCTCCAGCCGGTCCGGGGCGTCGCGCAGGTCGTCCAGCAGGTCGGTCAGCGCGTACCGCAGGTTCTCGCGCTGCTCGGCCGTGAGCGGGGCCGGACCGGCCAGCAGTTCGGCCCGGCAGTCCTCGGCGATCCGGGCGGCGTGCCCGTCGCGGTCCAGCAGGATCAGCCCGGTCGCGTACAACTGCTGGACCACCCCGCGCCGGGAGGCCGCGTCGAAAGCCCGCAACTCGTCCAGCCCGGAGCGGGTGTGCGCGAACACCTCGACCACCCGGCCCTCGTGGCGCAGCGTCTCGCGGCGGGTGTCCCGGCCGTCGGGCAGCAGGACGGCCAGGTCGAGGTCACTGCCCGCCCGGGCCCGCCCCGCAGCCACGGACCCGGCCAGCACCACCGCCGACGCGTCGGGGTGCAGCTCGGCAACGAGCCTCCTGGCCTGGTCGATCAGCATCTCTCACACCCGGCCCAGCCTGTCACACGGCCGTCCCCGCCCCCGAACCGGTCCGCACGCCGGCCCGGAAACCGGCCTGACGGATCGCCAGCAGAACGCTCCGGCCCCCGCGCAGCCCGCGCCGCCCGCCCGGCCACACGGACCGCGCGCCCAACGAGCCGACCCGCGGATCGGCCCGCAAGCCATTCGGAAGCCGGCCCGACGAATCGCCCATGGGTGCCGCATTCCCCCGCCTCCGCCCGGACCGCACGCGCCGCAGACCCAGCCGACCCGGGCGGCAGGCAACCACCCGACCCGCCGAACAGCCCGCGAGTCAATTCGGGAGTCAACCTGACAAATCGTCAGCCGCGCGTTCCCCCGCCCCCGGCAGGCCCATCAGGCCAGGCGGCAAGCAACCAATCGACTCGCGAACCGGTCCGCCGAACAACTCTCGGAGTCAGTTCGGGAGCACACATGACCAGCCGTCAGCTGCGCATTCCGCCGCCCCGCCGAGACCACGAGCTTTGCCCGGGCCACGCGGGCCGCAGGCCCAGTCGGCCCGGCCGGCAAGCAGCGGACCGCCCCGCGAACCGACCCTCCGAACAGCCCGCGAGTCAATTCGGGAGTCGGTCTGACAAACCGTCAGCCACGCGTCCCCCCACCCCGGCGAGACCACGAGCTTTGCCCGGGCCACGCGGGCCGCAGGCCCAGTCGGCCCGGCCGGCAAGCAGCGGACCGCCCCGCGAACCGACCCTCCGAACATCCCGCGAGTCAATTCGGGAGTCAACCTGACAAACCGTCAGCCGCGCGTTCCCCCGCCCCCGGCGGAACCACGTGCGCCATCTCGGCCGCGCGGCTCGCCCGGGCCGCGCGAGCCGCGGGCCCGGCGGGCCCGGTCGGCGGCGTAGGCCGCGCCCGCGGCGAGGGCGATCAGGAGGGCGGTGGTGAGGCGTCCGCCGGCCAGGTCGAGGCCGAGGAAGAGGACGAACAGGAAGGCGGCGACCGGGAGCAGCAAGGCGAGCAGGGTCTGGCCGAGGACGGCGATGGTGGCAGTGCGGGCGTACTTCTCCTCGGGCTGCGGCGTGACGGCGCCGGGGTCCTCTTGCGGCCAGTAGAAGGCGGTGGCGCGCCGGGCGAGGGCGGTGGTGGCACGGACGTTGGCACGCCCCATGACGGGGATCCACACCACGGGGCAGGCGAGTCCGACGACCACCAGCAGGGCGGTGCCGACCCAGCCCGCGATCCGGCGGACCGGGCCGCGGGGATCCTCGCCGATGGCGACCAGCCCGAGCAGGTAGACCATCCGCCGGATCATGTCGAGCCGGGACGGGCGGGGCGGCGGTCCGGCTTTGGGCGCGGCGTCCTCCGCCGCGGTGGCGGCGAGCGCGGCGCGGGCCTCCGCGACGGTGGGGTACACGCCCTGGAGGACGAGGAGTTCGGCGCTGCGCTCGGTGCGGTCGCCGTCGACGCCGGCGAGGGTGGCGAGTTCGAGGACCATCCGGGCCTGGGCGAGCATCCCGGCGCAGAACGCCACCGGGACGAGCAGGACGAGCGGTCCGCCGACCACGCAGCCCTCGACCATGGTCAGCCGGATGCCGTGGGTGATGACGGCCGTGCGCCGTTCGGCGAGCGTCGCCGTCCCGGACAGCCCGGCCACCGCTTTCGCGGCCGGCGCCGACTCCTGGCGCACCGCCAGCTCGGCCAGGTGCTCGGGCAGCCGCACGGCGTCGTGCCGGACGGCCCGCCACAGCTCGCCGGCCGCCCCGCCGCCGTCCACGCCCCCGTCCCCGTCCCGGGCCAGACCCTCGACGACAGTGCCGTCCGCGCCGCTCTCCGGGCCGTCGCCCGGCCCGTCGGCGGGTCCGGGCGTCGGCGGCTCGTCGGCGGGCTGCGTCGCTTCCCCTCCCGCGTGCTCCATCCCGCCAGCCTACTCGGACGAATCACCACAAAACACTCATAAAACAGCGTTCCGCCCGGGAAGGCGCCGCCCGCTCCCTTCCTCGCGCCGCCCGAATCCGACATTCACACACCAGTGCGGAAATGGCGGCAGACGTTCGTCTCCGCGAAAGATCCCTTTGGCTGACCGCACGCCCGGGTTGGCCACAACGTTGGCATGCGAGTCGCCATCGTCACCGAGTCCTTCCCGCCCGAGGTCAACGGCGTGGCCCACAGCGTGCTGAGGGCTGCCGAGCACCTCGTCCGGCGGGGCCACCAGCCCCTGGTGATCACCCCTGCCCCGGCCCGGGGTGCGCACTGCCCGCCGCAGTCCTTCGGCCCGGACCGGGAACCGCTGCCGGTGGTGCGCGTCCCCTCCGTCCCGCTGCCGCGCTACCCGCAGGTGCGCATCGCGCTGCCCAGCCGGAAGCTGGCCGCCGCGCTGGCCGCCCACCAGCCGGACGTGGTGCACCTGGCCAGTCCGTTCGTCCTCGGTGCGCGGGCCGCCCGGCTCACCGAGCGCCTGGACCTGCCGACCGTGGCGGTCTACCAGACCGACCTGGCGGGGTACGCGCAGGCGTACCGGATGGGCCGGGGGATCGGTTCGGCGATCGCCTGGGCCCGGATCCGCTCGGTGCACCGGGCCGCCGGGCGCACGCTCGCCCCGTCGACCCCGGCCGCGCAGGACCTCACCGCGCACGGGGTGCGCCAGGTGCGGATCTGGGCGCGCGGCGTGGACTCGGCGCGCTTCCACCCCGAGCACCGCGACGAGGCGCTGCACCGCGCGCTGGCCCCCGGCGGCGAGGTGCTGGTGGGGTACGTCGGGCGGCTCGCCCCGGAAAAGCGGGTGGACCTGCTGGCGGAGGCGTCCCGGCTGCCGGGCGTGCGGGTGGTGGTGATCGGGGACGGTCCGAGCGCGCCCGCGCTGAAGGCCGCGATGCCCGGCGCGGTGTTCCTCGGCCGTCGCACGGGCGCCGAACTCGCCCGCTGCTTCGCCTCGTTGGACCTGTTCGTGCACACCGGTCCGCTGGAGACGTTCTGCCAGACCATCCAGGAGGCGATGGCCAGCGGCGTCCCGGTGGTCGCCCCGGCGGTCGGCGGCCCGCTCGACCTGGTCGGCCACCGGCGCACCGGGCTGCTGGTCGCCCCGCGCGATCCGGGCGCCGTCGCCCGGGCCGTCGCCGAACTCGCCGCCGCCCCCGAACTGCGCGCCCGGTACGGCGCAGCGGGCCGGGCCGACGTCACCGACCGGACCTGGGAGGCGGTCGGCGACCAACTGATCCGGCACTACCAGGAGGTGATCACCGAACACCGGCGCCACACGCCGGCCTCCCCCCGGGTCGCCGCCCCCGTCCCCTCCGCCACCACCGCCGTCGACCCGTCCCCTGCCCCCGCTCCGGCCGCACCCGCACCCGCACCCGCGTCCGCACCCGCACCCACCGGGCAGCCGCTCCTCGGCGGCATCCCGGCACCCCGCCAGGCCGAGTCCGCCGAGTCCGCCGACCCGCCCACCGGCCCCGCCGTCGCGCCCGCGCCCTCCCCCGCCCCGCTCTCGGCCGAGGAGCAGCCCGCGTGAAGCGTGACGGAACGGCCGGTGCGGACGGCGGGTTGTGCATCGTCCGGGTGGCGAACTTCGTCACCCCGGTCTCGGGCGGTCTGCGGACGGCGCTGCGGCACCTCGGCGCGGGGTACCTGGCGGCGGGCCACCGGCCGGTGCTGGTGGTACCGGGCCCGGCCCGCAGCGACGAGTGGACCGAGCAGGGCCGGGTGATCACGCTGCCCGGCCCGCGCGTCCCGGGCACCGGCGGCTACCGGGTGCTCCGTGGCAGGCGCCGACTCGCCGCGCTGCTGGAGGAGTTGGCGCCGGACCGGTTGGAGGTCTCGGACCGCACCACGCTGCGCTGGACGGGCGGGTGGGCGCGGGCGCACGGGGTGCGGTCGATGATGGTCTCGCACGAGAGCGCCACCGGCGTGCTCGGCGCCTGGGGCGTGCCGCCCTTCACCGCGCGACGGCTCGCGGACCGGCTCAACTTCCGTACCGCGCGGGGCTACGACACGGTGCTGTGCACGACGGCTTGGGCGGCCGGGGAGTTCGAGCGGATCGGCGCCCGCAACGTCGAGCGGGCACCGCTGGGGGTGGACCTGGAGACGATGCGTCCGGAGTGCCACGACCCTTCGCTGCGGGCCGAGTTGGCCGATCCGCAGCAGGTGCTGCTGGTGATGTGCTCCCGGCTCTCCGGGGAGAAGCGGCCCGAGCGGGCTCTGGAGGCGCTGGCCGAGCTGCGTCGCCGGCACCGCGTTCCGGCCGTGCTGGCCGTCGCGGGGACGGGTCCGCTGCGCGGCCGACTGGAACGGCAGGCCCGTCAACTACGGCTCCCGGTAAGGTTCCTGGGCCATCTCGCGGAACGTTCCGCAGTGGCGTCCCTGCTGGCCACGGCGGACGCGGTGATCGCTCCGGGCCCGGTGGAGACCTTCGGCCTGGCCGCGCTGGAGACCCTGGCCTGCGGCACTCCCGTCGCGGTCAGCCGGTCCTCCGCACTGCCCCAGGTGGTCGGCCGGGCCGGCCTCGCGGCGACCGACACGGGGGCCGGATTCGCCCTCGCGGTAAGGGAGTTGCTGGAACGCCCGGAAGCGGAGCGGCGGGCCGCCGCCCGGGCCAGGGCGGAGGAGTTCAGCTGGGGCGCCGCCAGCGCCGCCTTCCTCGCCGCCCATCGGGCCCAGCCCACCGCACCCGCCTCCATGCCCCTCCCCGTCCCGGCCCCCGGCCCCGCTCCCGGCACCGCCTCTCCCTCCCACGCTCCCCGACCGGCGAGCACGGCCGACTGAGACCCCGACTCCCCCCTTTCGCAACGGAGTTCCCCAGTTCCACCACCTTCCCAGCCCCACCGGAGGGACGTGATGACGGTTCGATTCGCTGCGCTCGGCGACTCCCTCACCGAGGGTGTCGGCGATCCGGTGCCAGGGGGGTGGCGGGGTTGGGCGGCACTGCTCGCCCCCGCCCTCTCGCCGGATCCCGTCGAGTTCCGCAACCTCGCCAACAGCGGCGCGCTCAGCCGCGACCTACTGGTCTCCCAACTGCCCACCGCGCTGGCGCTGCGCCCGCAGTTCGCGGCGGTGCTGGTCGGCGGGAACGACACCCTGCGGGCCTCCTTCGCCCTGGAGACCACGGCCCGCCAATTCGCCTCCGTTCTCTCCTCGTTGACGTCCGCCGGGGCGGTCCCGCTGACCGCCTGCCTGCCCGATCCGGGGCGGCTGCTGGGGCTGCCCGCCCCGCTGGCCCGGCCGCTGGCCCGGCGGATGCGGGGCGTCAACGCGGTGGTGCACGCGCTGTCGGCGCACTACGGGGCGGTGCACCTGCACCTGGCGGAGCTGCCCTGGACGGAGCGGCGGGAACTGCTGAGCGCGGACCGGCTGCATCCGAGCACAGCCGGACACCAGTTGATCGCCCGGGAGTTCCACGCCCTGCTCGCCGGGGGCGGGCACCCGGTCGGGGCGGCGCCCGCCCGGCTCGCGGTCCGGAGCCCCGGCCGCGGGGCCGACCTGTGGTGGCTGGCCACCCAGGGCACCCGCTGGGTGGCGGCCCGCTCCACCGACCTGCTGCCCGGGCTGATCGCCCTGGCCGTACTGGAGGCCCGCCACCTGCTGCGCGGCTCGACCCGCCGCCTCGACCGGGCGGAGGCCGACGCCACCGCCGCGATCATCGCCCGCCTGACCACCGCCACCCACGACCCGGCGCCGAACCGCTCCCCCGCACCCGCACCCGCACCCGCACCCACGCCCACGCCCACCAACGGTTGACCGGCCGGTTCCCTACTCCCCTCCCGGCCCCGCCGCCCCGCCCAGTTCGCGCCGGTACCAGGTGCCGGGCTTGCCGCCGAGGTCCTCCGGGGCGGCGGGACCGACCGGGGCGAAGCCCGTCTTGGCCAGCACCCTGCGGGAGGCGGCGTTCCCGGTCGCGGCGGCCGCCAGCAGGGCGGTCAGCCCGTGCCGCGTCCGGGCCAGCCGGCACAGCTCCTCGACGCTCGCGGTGGCCAGGCCCCGTCCGGTGGCGTGCTCGGCGACGCGGTAGCCGAGCTTGGCGCTGCGGCCCGCGATGTCGATCAGGTTGAACCTGCCGAGCACCGAGCCGTCCGCGGCGACGAGCAGGTAGCAGGCGCAGTCACCGGCCTCCTGCTCGGCCAGCAGGGCGCGGTACCGGTCCTCGTACTGCGCGAAGAACTCGTCGCCGCGGTCGAAGAGGGTGGCCGCGAAGTACCCGCGGTTCTCCGTCTCGAAGGCCAGGACCGCCGGGGCGTGGTCGGGACGCAACTGCTCCAGTTCGGGCACCGTCCGATGCTAACGGGGCCGCGCGCCGCGGTCATTCGGCTTTCCGCCGCGCGCGGCCGACCGCCGCCCCGGTCTAGGCGGCCCACTCCTGCTCCAGCAGGGCGCGGAAGCCGACGGGCTCCCGGCCGATCAGTTCGGCCAGCGTCGGGTCGACGGCGGCGAACTCGCCGTTCCGGGCCGCGGCGAAGATGCTCAGCATCAGGTCGGCGATCGGGGCGGGGGCGCCGTGCGCCAGGGCCTGCTCGTGGAAGGCTTCGTCGGGGACGACGGTGCGGCCGAAGGGCCGTCCGGTGACCTCGGTCGCCACCCGGGCGACGGAGTCGAAGTCGAGCGCGGCGGGGGCGGTGAGCGGCGGGGTCGGGCCCTCGAAGCGTCCTTCCTCGGTCAGGATCACCGCGGTGGCCTCGGCGAGGTCGTCGTGACCGGTCCAGGCGACGGGGCCGTCGGCGGGCAGTTCGATGTCGCCGCTGTGGCGGGCGGTCTCCAGGAACCGCAGGGCGCTGGCGGTGTAGAAGCCGTTGCGCAGCGCCGTCCAGGGCCGGCCGGTGGCGCGCAGCAGGTCCTCGGTCCGGGCGTGGTCGCGGCACGCCTCGAAACGGGAGTCGTGGGCGGCGCCCATCTGGCTGGTGTACAGGATGCGGGCGGCTCCGGCCCGCACGGCCGCGTCGATCGCGGCGCGGTGGCCGCTCACGCACGCCTCGCCCGTGCGGTCGAGGGAGACCAGCAGCACCTGCTCGGCACCCTCGAAGGCGTGGGCGAGCGAGTCGGGGTCGTCGAAGTCGCCGGGCCGGACGCGGACGCCGCGGTCGGCGAGGTCCTCGGCCTTGCGGGGGTCTCGGACGCTGACGCCGACGCGGTCGGCGGGCAGCCGCTCCAGCAGGCGCTCGACGATGCGGTGGCCGAGTGCGCCGGTGGCTCCGGTCACGATGATCACGGGGTTCTCCCAACCGTGTTTCCAGTGGAATCACTTACACAGTAACACTGGAACTAACGGCGGAACCACAAAATCGATATCATCGATACATGCCTACTCGTGACACGTCCGGCAGCCCGCGGCAGCGCATCCTCGAAGCCGCCGTCGAACTGCTGGAGAGCGGCGGCCCCGACGCGATGAGCACCCGCGCGGTCGCCGCCGCGGCCGGGATGCAGCCGCCCGCCATCTACCGGCTCTTCGGCGACAAGGACGGGCTGTTGGAGGCGGTCGCCGAGCACGGCTACGCACAGTTCCTGGAGAGCAAGCGCGCCCAGCTCGACCCCAGCCCGGAGGACCCGGTGGAGGAGCTGCGCCACGGCTGGGACATGGTGGTGGAGTTCGGGGTCTCCCGCCCGGAGCTGTTCGCCGTGATGAGCCGGGCCACCTCCTCGGAGGCGGGCGCGGCGCACCGCGCGGGCCTGGAGATCCTGCACGGCCGGGTGCGCCGGCTGGCGGCCGCGGGATGGCTGCGGGTCGACGAGGAGCTGGCCGCCCAGATCATCCGGGCCACCGGCATGGGCGTGGTGGCCACCTGGCACGCCACCCCCGCGGAGCGCCGCGATCCGGCACTGCTGACCGTCATGCGCGAGTCCATGATCGCGGCCGTCACCCGCGCCGAACCGGCCGTCCCCGCCGCGGAGTCCGGTCCCGCCCCCGCCGCCCGGGCCCTGCGGGCGGCCCTCCCGGACGGCAGCGGCGCGCTGAGCGACGCCGAACAGCACCTGCTGGCCGAGTGGCTCACCCGCCTGGCCGGCGGTGGCACGTCCCAGGCCCGCCCCGCCTGAACTCCCCGACCGAGGTGCCCGCTTGAGACCGGTCCGAAGCCGGCCCGCAGCCCCGACCCGACGTCCTCGACTTGACGCCCGCGCCGCCCGGCCCGGGCGTCAGGTCACCAGAGGTCGCCCTCGCGCCAGTCGCACACCAGGTCGGCAGCGGGGTCCAACTCGCTTTCGCCGCCCAGCAGGTAGATCCAGCCGTCCTCCTCGGCGGTGCGCTGCCGCCCGTTCGGGCCGAGCGCCCAGGTGGGTCCGGGCCAGCGGCGCCAGCCCCGGGCGAGGTAGAACGGGACACCGGCCTCGCTGGCCCCGAGCGCGCCGATCTCGTGGGCGGCCCGGACGACGCGCTCCGCCTCGTCCATCAACTGCCCGCCGATGCCGCGCCGTTGACGGTCCCGCCGGACCACCACGCCTTCCAGGTAGCCGGTCCGCAAGATCCGGTCACCGTTCATCAGCCGGCGCTGCACCACGGCGGCGTGCCCGACCAACCGGCCGCCCTCCAGGGCGAGTACGTGCATTCCGCCGAGGCAGTGCGACCAGTCCTCCTCGGTCATGTCGTCCGCGCCGAACACCTCGAACAGCAGCTCCCGGGCCGCCCGCCGGTCCGCCGGATCGAGGTCCGCCGTGTGCACCGTCCGCACCGTCACCATGCCCGGCATCCTCCCAGACCGGCCGGGTGCGCTGGGCGGCAGCGCGCCGTCCGGGCGGTCCCGACCGTTCGGACCCCCGCGCCGTAGCATCGTCCCCGGAGCACCGGAACACCGGAGCACCGGAACGCCGGGCCCCTGAGCATCACGGCACCGGACGGGACCCACCGGGAACTGGAAGGCAGCGCACATGGACGTCGGTTTCATCGGCCTGGGAGGAATGGGCCGGGCGATGGCCCGCCGCCTGCTGGCGGCGGGACACTCGGTGCGGGTGTGGAACCGCTCGCCGGCGCCGGTGGCCGAGTTGGTCGCCGACGGGGCCACCGCCGCCGGAACGCTCGCCGGGGCGTTCGGGGCCCAGGTGGTGGTGTCGATGCTCGCGGACGACCGGGTGGTCGAGAGCCTGCTGCTGGACGAGGAGTTGCTGGCGGAGGCGCAGGCCGCCACGCACGTCAACATGGCCACCGTCTCGCCCGCGCTGGCCCGCCGGGCCGCCGAACTGCACGCCCGGCACGGCATCGGGTACGTCGCGGCGCCGGTGCTGGGCCGCACCGACGTCGCGGCGGCCGGGAACCTGAACGTCCTGGCCGCCGGACCGGCCGCCGAACTCGACCGGGTGGCGCCGCTGTTCGAGGCGATGGGCCGTCGCACCTGGCCGCTCGGGGAGGATCCGGCGGCCGCCAACGTCGCGAAGATCAGCGCCAACTTCCTGCTGGTGTCGGCGATCGAGGCGTTCTCCGAGGCGGCCGCGCTCGCCGAGGCCAGCGGGCTGGACCCGGCGGCACTGCTCGCCGTGCTCACCGATTCCCTCTTCCCCGGCCCGGTGTACGCCGGCTACGGGGGGATGATCACCCGGCAGTCCTTCGAACCGGCCGGGTTCCGGCTGGCGCTGGGCCTGAAGGACGTCAATCTCGCCCTGGCGGCCGGGAGCGACGCCGAAGTCCCGCTCCCGCTGGCCTCGTTGCTGCGCGACTCGCTACTCCAGGCGATCGCCCACGGCCACGGCGAGCAGGACCTGGCCGCGATCTCCACCACTTCCCGCACCCGCGCCGGAATCTGACGGGCAGTCAATTCGGTCGGCGCCGGAAGGCACCGCGACACGCGCCCCGGCCTGCCCCGGGGCGCGCTCCGCTCCGACGCCCTCACCGCTCTCCCACCCCGGGGACCGAACCGTCACCGGCCTCCGGCGCGGTGAGGTCGGGCGTGCCCCGGGGGATCCTGGTGCGGTCGGCGCCCGCGGGCCCGGCGAGGTCCTGGTGGACCTGCTGGGCGACGCGCTGGATGGTGCCGATGCCGTAGGACTCGGTGGGGTCGTCGTCGGTGAGGACGGCGATCCGGTAGACCCGGTCGGGAGCGGTGAAGATGCCGAGGCTGTGCACCCGCCAGCCGTGCGTGGCCCGTTGCAGCCAGCCGTTCTTGACGTGCGTGGTGACGCCGGGCGGGGCCCCGAACGGCGTGCCCCAGCGCTGGTCCTCCTCAACCTCTGCCATCAACTGCAGCCCGTAGTCCCGGTGTTCGGGGGTGAGGACGCCGGAGTCGGCGGTGTAGACGTCCAGTTGCTTCAGTTCGTCACCGGCGGTGACCCGGGTGAGCCCGAAGCCGTCGGTCGACAGGACGGTGTCGCGCATGTCCGCGAGGTCGAGGAAGTGCTGCATCCGGGCCGGGCCGACGTACTTCCACAGCCGGACGGCGGCGTCGTTGTCGGAGCGGGTGATCATCGGCCGCAGGTTCTCCTCCTCGAACGGGGTCAGCGGCCGGCCCTCGTCCTGCGCGATCCTCAGCACCGCGCCCATGATGGTGGCCTTGACGATGCTCGCCGAGTCGAAGTGCCGCGCGGGGTCGAGGAAACAGGACACCCCGGTGCCGGAGTCGCGCACGGCGAGGGCGAGCGTGGACTGCCGCCCCCGGACGGCAGCGGCGATGTCGCGGGCCAGGCGCTCGGCCAGCTCGGGGCGGGTCGCGGAGGAGCAGTGCACGGACTGCCCGACCGACGGGACGGGGGCCGCCGGGGCGGCGGTCGGAACGAGGGCGAGGGCGGCGGCTGCCGCGAGCACCCCGGCGACCCTCGTGGCGGCGGGGCGCGGATCGGTGCGGTGACGAGTTGCCGTGGTGGCCATGGTGAACGGGCTCCTGACTCTGCCGGGGTGTACTACGACGGGGGCCGGAAGGCGGCGACCCGGGCGGCCTGCGGGACGATCGGACCCGGGACGGCCGGACCCGAGCCCGCCGGGAGCGAAACCGCCGGGCCCACGGGGAAGGGCCGCACGGACATCCGGCCCCCGGAAACCGACGGCACCGCAGCCGGCGGCACGGCCACCGCGTAGGGGTGCCGGAGGTGGTCGCCGACCGTGGTCTGCGGACCGCCGTCGGCCGGCACCCGGACCACGCGGCTGTTGTTGAAGTCGGCGATGTACACGTTGCCCCGCGCGTCCGCGGCCACGCCGGTGGGGAAGTCCAGCCCGGCTCCGACCGTGGTCTGCGGCCCGCCGCCGTGCGGCAGTTCCACCACCCGGTTGTTGTAGGGGTCCGCGACGAACATGTCGCCGGCGCCGTCGAAGGCCAGGCCGGTGGGGTCCGCGACCTGGACCGGCACCTCGCTCTGCGGCCCGCCGTCGGCCGGGACCTCGACCACCCGGTTGTTGTACGGATCGGCGATGTACACGTTGCCCGACGCGTCCAGCGCGACCCCCGTCGGGTTGCCCAGGCCGCTGCCGACGGTCGTCGGCGAACCGCCGTCGGCGGGGATCCTCAGCACCCGCCCGTGGTCGGTGTCGGCGACGTAGAGGGTCCCGGCGCCGTCGACCGCGACGCCGTAGGGGGACTTCAGCTCCACGTCCGGGCGCACGACGGTGTGCCGTCCGGTGCCGGCGGAGACCTTCAGGACGCGGTCGTGGCGGCTGTCGGCGACGTACACGTCTCCCGTGGCGCCGACCGCCACGCCGTTCGGCAGGTCCAGGCCGCGGGCCAGCACCTCCTGCCCGTGGCCCCCGGCCCCCTCCGCCCTGACGACCCGGTCGTTGTAGGTGTCCGCGACGTACACCCCGCCGGACCCCGGCACCCCGGGCCATCCGACGGCGGCCGGAGCAACCGGAACAGCCGGAGCGGCCGGAGCCGTCACGGCCAGGACGGGAGAAGCGGCCAGGACGGAAGCGCCCAGGACCGAAGCGGCGAGGACCGAGGCCGCCAGAACGGGCGCCACCCGGAACCCCCCGGCCGAAGCGACCGGCAGCCGGGCCCGTGCGCACCCGTCCGGGGCGACGGTCAGGGGGCACGGGGAAGTGCGGGACGGTTTCACGATCGGCCCTTTCAGGAGGCGGTCGGGCAGCGAAGGCGGTCGGCCCCGAAAGGCGGCCGGACCACGGAACCCGCAGCCGCAGCCGCAGCCGCAGCCGCCGAACCCGCCGGCCGGCCGAAGCAGCGGTGCCCGACCGGGGCGGCGGCACCGGGCCCGCCCGATCAGCACCCTAGGCCGCCGCCCGCACTCGGCCGGCGCCCCGAACCGCCGTGCCCCGCAAGGCCGCTCGAACGGGCGAAGCGCGCACGGAACCCCACGCGCGGCCCCGACCGCCCCCGCACACCCCCTTTTCGTCGTATTGACGACAACCTCCCTCTCCAGTTATCGTCAGTGCGACGAAAAGAAAGGGAACCGACTCCCATGGCCGACATCACCCGCCGCTTCGGCTTCCGCCACCTGCGCTCCGCCCCCACCAGCCACATCCGCCACCTGCGGGGCGGCCAACTCGCCCACGAGGGCACCGGCCTGGCCTTCTGGTTCCGGCCGCTCACCGCCGCGATCTCCGAAGTCCCGGCCGATGACCGCGAGTTGGCAATGATGTTCCACGCCCGCACCGCGGACTTCCAGGACCTCGCGGTCCAGGCCACCGTGACCTACCGGATCAGCGACCCGACCACCGCCGCCACCCGCCTCGACTTCGGCATCGACCCGGACACCGGCAGCTGGCGCGCCGAACCGCTCGCCCAGCTCGGCACCCTGCTGACCGAGACCGCCCAGCAGCACGCGCTCCAGCTGATCGCCCGCACCCCGCTCGCCGACACCCTGGTCGACGGCGTGACGGCCGTCCGGGCCCGGATCGCCGAGGGCCTGGCCGCCGAACCCCGGCTGGCCGAGATCGGGTTGTCGGTGCTCGCGGTGCGCGTCACCGCCGTCCGGCCGGAGGCCGAGATGGAGCGGGCCCTGCGCACCCCGGCCCGCGAGCAGGTCCAGCAGGAGGCCGACCGGGCCACCTACGAGCGCCGTGCCGTCGCGGTCGAGCGGGAGCGCACGATCGCCGAGAACGAACTCGCCAGTCAGATCGAACTGGCCCGCCGTGAGGAGGAGTTGGTCGAGCAGCAGGGCGCCAACGCCCGGCGCGAGGCAGAGCAGAAGGCCGCCGCGGACGCGGTCCGCACCGACGCGGAGGCGGCCCGCCGCACCCGGATGGCGGTCGCCGAGGCCGAGGCCGCGGGCACGCTGGCCGCCCAACAGGCGGATTCGACACGGGCGTTGGGCGAGGCGAAGGCCGCCGCGGAGGCCGCCTGGCTGGCCGCGCACCAGCAGGCGGGCCCCGAGGTGCTGCGGGCGCTGGCGATGATCCGACTGGCCGAGCACCTGCCCCGGATCGACAGCATCACCCTCACCCCGGACGTCCTGACCGGCCTGCTGAGCCGCCTCGGCACGCCCAACGCCCCTGAGGGGAACGGGCGGTGAGCCTCGCCCCGCGGGTGGTACTGGTCCACCGGCGCACCGAGTACGAGGAGCTGATCGCCCGGCACGGCACCCGCGGCCAGGCCGAGTTCTTCCTCTCCCGGCGCGGCCGTTCGCTGGCCGAGGCCGAGCGGCGCCACCACCTGACCCGCGGCGCGCTGGCCGAGGTGTCGGCCGCGGTGCCGCTGGACTGGCGCCAGGCCCGGGTGGAGCGCTCCGACCTGGACCGCTTCCTGTTCGGCCCGGAGGACGTGGTCGTGGTGGTCGGCCAGGACGGCCTGGTGGCCAACGCCGCGAAGTACCTGGCGGGGCAGCCGGTGGTCGGCATCGACGCCGAGCCGGGCCGCAACGCGGGCGTGCTGGTCCGGCACCGGGCCGAGCAGGCGAAGGCGCTGCTGCGGGCGGCCGTCCTGCCGGGCGCGGAGCGGCGCCTGGAGCTGCGCACGATGGTGGAGGCGGTCGCGGACGACACCCAGCGGCTGCTCGCGCTGAACGAGGTCTACCTCGGCCAGCCGGGCCACCAGACCGCCCGCTACCGGTTGGCCGCGCCGGGCGGCGCCGCCGAGTCGCAGGCGTCCTCGGGGGTGCTGGTCGGCACCGGCACCGGCGCCACCGGCTGGTGCCGCTCGGCCTGGCTGGAGCGCTCCAGCCGGCTGGACCTGCCCGCGCCGACCGCCCCGCGGCTGTCCTGGTTCGTCCGCGAGGCGTGGCCGTCCCCGGTGACCGGCACCTCCCGCGTGGAGGGTCTGCTGGACGCCGAGCAGCACCTCGCGCTGACCGTCGAGTCCGAACTGCTGGTCGCCTTCGGTGACGGCATCGAGTCGGACGCCCTGCAGCTCACCTGGGGCCAGACCGTCCGGATCGGCCCGGCCGCGCAGCGCCTGCACCTGCTGGTCTGACCGCCCCGCCGCCACGAGATCACGCGCCGCCGCCCCCGGCCCGCCTACGATGGAACGACGCCCACCCAACGACGCCGACGGGAAGAAGGCCCGGCCATGACCCGACGTTTCGCACTCACGTTCCCCGGGGAGACCGGCGGTCACGCCGAACAGGACGTGGTGGTGGTCGAGGCCACCGGCGCCCGCGGCCCGGGCGGTCACCCGGTGTACGCGGACCCGTCCGGCATCGTGCAGGCCGAGATCAGCGATCAGGGCGAGGTCCGGATGCTGGCCAGCGGCGGCCACCAGACCCCGAACACCCCGCTGCACGCCGAACCCCTGCCCTGACCACCACCGCCCCCGGCCCCGCCCCCCTCCCGCCCCGGAACACGGAGAGCGCCCACCGGCCACCGCCGGTGAGCGCTCCGTGCCGCGACCCGTCGCGGTTCCTACCAGCGCGAGTGCACCTGGGCCCGCAGCCGCCGGTCGTACAGGTCCCGGACGGCCCGCAGGGTCGACTCCGGCAGCGGCGGCAGCGCCATCGTCTCCGCGTTCTTGCGGGCCTGCTCGGGCGTGCGGGCGCCGGGGATGACGGAGCTGACGCCGGGCTGCTGGACGATCCAGCGCAGCGCGGTCTGCGCGGAGGTGGCGCCGGGCGGGGCGAACCGGGCGAACTCGTCGGCGGCCTCGACGCCGGTCTCGAAGTCGATGCCGGAGAAGGTCTCGCCCTGGTCGAACGCGGAGCCGTCCCGGTTGTAGGTGCGGTGGTCGTCCGCGCCGAACAGGGTGTCCTTGGTGTACTTGCCGGACAGCAGGCCGGAGGCCAGCGGCACCCGGGCGATGATGCCGACGCCCGCCTTCTCGGCGGCGGGCAGCACCTCGTCGAGCGGCTTGAGCCGGAACGGGTTGAGGATGATCTGCACGCTGGCGACGCCGGGCCGGGCGATCGCGGTCAGCGCCTCCGCACAGGTCTCCACGCTGACGCCGTACGCGGCGATGACGTCCTCGGCGACCAGGGTGTCGAGCGCGTCGAACACCTCGTCGTCGGAGTAGACGGCGGTGGGCGGGCAGTGCAGCTGCACCAGGTCGAGCCGCTCGACGCCCAGGTTGCGGCGCGAACGGTCGGTCCACGCGCGGAAGTTGGCGAGGTTGTAGTTCTCCGGCAGCTGCGGCAGCCGCCGACCGAGCTTGGTGGCGACCGTCAACTCACCGGCGTCGCCGCCCCTTCCGCGCCCCTTCAGGAAACGGCCGATCAACTGCTCGCTGCGGCCGTCGCCGTAGACGTCCGCGGTGTCGAAGAAGGTCACCCCGGCGTCCGCCGCGGCCTCCAGCACCGCGAGCGCGTCGTCCTCCAGCACCACGCCCCAGTCCGCGCCGAGCTGCCACGTTCCGAGACCGATCACCGAGACCGGGCGTCCGGTCCTGCCAAGTACACGCTGTTCCATGCGCCGAGCCTGCCACAGTCCGGCGCGCCGTTCGAACGCCGACACTCCCCGGGCCCGGGCGAACGGCAGCCGGGCGACCAGGCAGCCAGGCAGCAGCAACGACGGCACCGACGGCGGGGACGGCGCGGGCCGCCCCGCTGCCCGGAGGCGTCGGGGCGGCCCGGGCCGCGACCTGAGCGGACGTCAGACGTTGACGCCGTAGTCGAGCGCGATGCCGCGCAGGCCGGAGGCGTAGCCCTGGCCGATCGCGCGGAACTTCCACTCGCTGCCGTAGCGGTACAGCTCGCCGAAGACCATGGCGGTCTCGGTGGAGGCGTCCTCGGAGAGGTCGTAGCGGGCGACCTCGCTGCCGTCGGCCTCGTTGAGGACCCGGATGAACGCGTTGCGGACCTGGCCGAAGCTCTGGTGCCGGTTCTCCGCGTCGTAGATGGAGACCGGGAAGACCACCTTGGCGACCTGCGGCGGAACGGCCGTCAGGTCGACCTTGATCTGCTCGTCGTCACCGTCGCCGCCACCGGTCAGGTTGTCGCCGCTGTGCTCGACCGAGCCCTCGGGGCTGCGCAGGTTGTTGTAGAAGACGAAGTGCTGGTCGCTGAGCACCCGGCCGGCCTCGCTGCAGAGCAGCGCGCTGGCGTCCAGGTCGAAGTCAGCGCCGGTGGTGGCCCGGACGTCCCAGCCCAGGCCGACGATGACGTTGGTGAGCCCCGGGGCCTCCTTCGTCAGCGAGACGTTTCCGCCCTTGGCGAGCGAGACTCCCATGTGTGCCCTCCTGTGGTTTCCCCGTACCGGGCCCGGCAGTTCGGCCGGTTCGGCGCGGCGGCCGTCGCCCGGCCCCTCGATCGGTCCCGGGCCCGAGCTGAATCTACAGCACTGTAGATCAGGACGGAATCCGCCTCCGCACCCCCGACTCCACCGGTCGTCCTTCCCCCGGGAGCAGCCCCTTACCCCGCCCGGAAGCGCCCGCCACCCCGCCGCGCCGGACCGGCTTCCGCCGCGCGGCCGCCGCACCGGGCATACCCTGGCCGAGGAGGTGCCACGATGAGCGACGACACGACGATCCCCGGTATCGACCCCGCCGTCCCGCCGAGCGGGGACGGCTGCGTGGAGTGCCTGGCGGGCGAGGGCCAGGGCTGGTGGTTCCACCTGCGCCGGTGCACCGCCTGCGGGCACATCGGATGCTGCGACTCCTCCCCGTCCCAGCACGCCACCGCGCACGCCCGGTCGGCCGGGCACCCGTTCCTCACCAGCTTCGAACCCGGCGAGGACTGGTTCTGGAACATCGAGACCGAGCAGTTCTACGAGGGCCCGCCGCTGACCGGCCCGACTGCCCACCCCGTCACCCAGCCCGCCCCGGGCCCGGCCGGGCACGTCCCGGTCGACTGGCAGCAGCGCCTGCGCTGACCGCCCCCGCAGGGTCAGTGGCGGCCGCCGACCGCGAACAGCAGGATCACGAACCCGGCGAACAGGTGCGTCCCGGCGATGTAGATCAGCGCCCGGACCAGCATCTGCTTGCGGCGCGAACTCTCCTCGCGCACCCCGTCGCCGACCACCGGCACCTGCCCGACCGCCGGCACCGGCCCGGCCACCGGCGCCTGCCCGACCGCCGCCGCTTCCCCGCCCACCGCTTCGCCGGTCACGGCCGTCCTCCTGTCCGCTGCTGCCCTGCTGCCGCTCTGCCGCACCGCCGGGTCGTGCACCGCCCGGAACACTTGCAGGGTACCGATCGCGCGCCCGTGGCGGAGATCACGCTGCGCCACGGGGCACCTACGGTGGCGTAAGTCACTTCACAAGGTAAAACATCTCCTGCATGGCCGACTATCAGGAGACCCTCGACCTCAGTTCCTACGCGGCCCTCGGTGACAGCTTCACCGAGGGCCTCAACGACCCCGGGCCCGACGGCCAGTTCGCCGGCTGGGCCGACCGCCTGGCCGGGATGCTGGCCGCGCGCCGGGCGGAGCACGACTTCCGGTACGCCAACCTGGCCGTCCGCGGCCGACTGCTGGACCAGGTCGTCGCCGAGCAGGTCCCCCGGGTGCGCGCGCTGCGGCCCGACCTGGTGACCCTGTGCGCGGGCGGCAACGACATCCTGCGCCCCGGCAGCGACCCGGACCTGATCGCCGAGCACTTCGAGGCGGCCGTCCTGGAGCTGCGCGAGAGCGCCGGAACGGTGCTGATCTGCACCGGCTTCGACACCCGCAACGTCCCGGTGCTGCGCCACCTGCGCGGCAAGATCGCCACGTACAACGCGCACCTGCGGGCGATCGCCGACCGCAACGGGCTGGCGGTCGCCGACCTGTGGTCGCTGCGCGCGGTGCACGACCGGCGGGCCTGGTCCGAGGACCGGCTGCACCTGTCGCCGGAGGGCCACCAGCGGGTGGCGCTGTTGGCGGCGCGCTCGCTCGGCCTGCCGGTGGACGCGGACCCGGAGGCCGCCTGGCCGCCCGTGCCCGCCCTCACGGCGGCCGACCAGCGCCGGGAGAACCTGCAGTGGGCGCGCACCTTCCTGCTGCCCTGGGTGGGGCGCCGGCTGCGCGGCGAGTCCTCCGGCGACCACGTGGAGGCCAAGCGCCCGGAGCTGCTCCCGCTCTGAGCCCCGCCCCCGGGAGCACAGCACTGCGGGCCGCTCCACCCCCATGTGGACGCGGCCCGCAGACCCCAACCGAGACCCCTGCCTCGCCCTATTCGACGACCAGCTCCACCGGAACGTTCCCGGCGGTGGCCCTGGAGTAGGGGCAGACCTGGTGGGCCTGCTTGACCAGCAGCTCACCGGCCTCGCCGGCCAGCGACTCCGGCAGCTCGACCCGCAGGACGACGGAGAGGCCGAAGCCGCCCTCGTCCTTGCCGATGGTGACCTCGGCGGTCACCGAGACGTCCGAGACGTCCACCTTCTGCTGCCGGGAGACCACGCCCAGCGCGCTGGCGAAGCAGGCCGCGTACCCGGCCGCGAACAGCTGCTCGGGGTTGGTGCCCTCGCCGTCGCCGCCCAGCGCGGGCGGCGGGGAGAGCTTGAGGTCGAGCCGGCCGTCCGAGCTGACGGCCCGGCCCTCCCGGCCGTTGGCGGTGGCGACTGCGGTGTAGAGCGGGTTCATCGCGGTGTTCTCCTCACGTCCTGCTGCCTGGTCCGTTTCCGGCCGTCCGTCGGCGCCGGGGCCCGGTTTCCCGTCGGCGGTGCGCCTCCGTACGGTTCCGGGCCCCGGGGCCGCCTCGTCCTGCCCATAACTACAGCACACAATTCAATTGCGCACAACTGAATGGGCCGCTTGCTACCCTGGGGCCATGACCTGGCACGGCGAGACCCCCCGCACCCCCGGCGGCGAGGACGCGGACCTGCTCCTGCTCGACCAGCAGATCTGCTTCTCGCTGAACGCCGCCTCCCGCGCGTTCGGCGGCGTCTACCGCACCGCGCTCAAGGAGCTCGGCCTCACCTACCCGCAGTACCTGGTGATGCTGGTGCTCTGGGAGGACGGGGCACTGCCGGTCAAGCAGCTCGGCGAGCGCCTGCGGCTGGACTCCGGCACCCTCTCCCCGCTTCTCAAGCGGCTGGAGGCGGCCGGCCTGGTGGTGCGCGAGCGCAGCCCGGAGGACGAGCGCTCGGTGATCGTCAGCACCACCCCGGCCGGGCGCGAACTGCGCGAGGGCGCGCTGAGCGTCCCGCGCCGGATCCTGGCCGCCGCCGGACTGCCGCTGGACGACCTGCGCGCCCTGCGCGAGCTGCTCGGCCGCGTCACGGCCAACCTGGACGCCGCCACCGGGGCCTGACGACCCCCGGCCGCAGCGCCGCACCCCCGCGCCGCCGCGCTACGACTCGTAGCGCTCGACCTCGTCCACGCTGCGCACGCTCGCCCCGTCGGGGTCGTCGCCCGCGCGGACCCGGGCGCGGCGCTGGCGCAGCAGGTCCCAGCACTGGTCGAGCTGCTCCTCGATGTCCTTGAGCTCGCGGTGCTCGGTGGACTCGTCGATGCGGCCCTCGGCGAGGGCGGCGCGCAGGCCGCGCTCGGCCTCGACCATCTCGCTGATCCGCTCCAGGATGCGGCGGTCGGTGCCGCCGGTGCCGCTCTGCTCACTCATCGGGGTCTCCTCGCGGTCGTCTGCCACCCACTCTAGGAAGGCCCGGTGGCGGCCGCGAGCCGGGCGGCACCGGGGTGCCGCGCCGAACGGGGGAGCGTAATTGACAGTGCGTCAGGGGAAGGACAGGATCACTTGTTGAAAACGACTTCCACTACCACTAGACCGGAAGGTCCGATCCGCCATGTCGCTGGACGTCTCCCCCACCCTGCTGGCCCTGGCCGAGCGCGACGAGGTCGCCGACGCCGACTTCCTCGCCACCGTCCGCACCTCACTGCCCTACGCCTACCGACTGGTCAACGACCTGACGGCCGAACTCGCGGTCACCGACGCCGAGTTCGCCGACAACACGGTGGCGCCGAGCGAGGCCGAGCGGGCGCAGCTGCTCCGGGCGCTGGCCAGCGACTCGATCCGCGGCGCCCTGGAGCGGCACTTCTCGGTGAAGCTGGCCTTCCAGAACTGCCACCGGCTGGCGGCCTTCCACCCGCACGCCGAACACACCGACGCCTACCGGAAGTTCACCTCGCCCCGGGCCCAACTGCTGAACCAGTCGCCGGAACTGCGCGACTGCTGAGGCCGGACGGACCCCGCCGGACGGACCCCGCCGGTCGGCCCCTACCGGTCGGGCCCGGCCGCACGACCCCGGAAGCCGCCGGGCCGGGCGACGCGCACCCGCGTGTCACCCGGCCCGGCACCCGTCGGTCCCCATCCGCGGACCCGCGGGGGCTCACCCGCCGACCGCCTCCCGGGGGAGCCCGGAGCGCTCGACCGCCGAACCCTCCACCGGCGCGGGGGCGGCGGGGCGCCGGGTCGGGACGAGCAGCGCGGCCAGCGCGGCGGCCAGGCAGAACGCGGCCAGCAGGGCGAAGCCGTGGGTGTAGCCGGACTCGGCGGGGCGCCCGTCGGCCTGCAGGTGGCCGGTGACCAGGCCGGTCATCAGCGCGGCGCCCATCGAGCCGCCGATGGTGCGGATGTTGGCGTTCATGCCGGTGGCGGCGCCGGTCTGGGCGGCGGGGACGGCCTGCACGATGAGGTTGCTCATCGAGGCGAAGGCCAGTCCGATGCCGAGGCCGAACACGCCCGCGGCGATCGCGACGTCCGCGGGGGTGCCGTGCCGGGCGGCGAGCAGCGCGCAGGCGACGGCGCCGAGCAGGGCGCCGGCGACCAGCTGGGCCTTGGCGGGGAAGCGCCCGGCCAGGCGGCCGCCGAGCACGCCGGCCACGAACATGGCGGCGACCATCGGCAGCATCAGCAGGCCGGCGCCGGTGACGCTGGAGCCGAAGCCGTAGCCGGCGCTGGAGGGCATCTGCACGAAGCCGGGCAGGAAGGCCCAGACCGCGTACATGCCGCCGCCGAACAGCAGGGCCGCGGTGTTGGTGGTCCACACGGCGGGCAGCCGCATCACCCGCAGGTCGATCAGCGGGTTGCGGGAGCGGGACTCGTTGAACGCCCAGGCGGCGAACAGCACGACGGCGACGGCGAGCAGGCCGAGCACCTTGGTCGAGGCCCAGCCCCACTGGGATGCCTGGCTGACCGGCAGCAGCAGCGCGACCAGCCAGCCGGAGAGCAGCACGGAGGAGAACCAGTCGACGCTGCCCTCGCTGCGGCTGGGCGACTCGGGGACGTAGCGGTGGGCGAGCAGGACGGTGCCGGCGACCACGATGACGGGCAGCCAGAACAGCCAGCGGTAGTTGAAGGCGCCGACGATCGGGCCGGCCAGGACCATGCCCAGGCCGCTGCCGACGGCGATCACCGCGGACATGTTGCTGATGCCGCCGGAGACCCGCGCGGGCGGGAACTCGTCGCGGATGATGCCGAAGGAGAGCGGGAACAGCGCGCCGGCGATGCCCTGGATCACCCGGGCGACGATCAGCACCGTGATGTTCGGCGCGAGCGCGGCGACCAGGCAGCCGACCAGCAGCGCGACCAGGGCGGCGACCAGGGTGCGCTTCTTGCCGACCAGGTCGCCGACCCGGCCGAGGATCGGGGTGAAGACCGAGGCGGAGAGCAGGTACGCGGTCATCACCCAGGTGACGGTGGACTGCGTGGTGTGCATCTCCTCCTGGACGATCGGGAGGGCGGGCGTGATCAGCGACTGCAGCAGCGCGTACACGCCGGCGCCGACGGCGAGCACGCCGAAGGTCAGGCGGGGGGATTGGCGGTTCATCGAACCCTCTCGGGACTCGGGGCGGGCGCGCGGTGAACGGGGCGCGCGCCACGGCAGGAGAACGGGCGCCGGTCGAACCCGGCCCGGACGGCGCGTCGGCGCCGCCGGGCCGTGACGGCCGGGCGCGGATCTGGTGGTGCGGTGCGCGAGTGCGGTGCGCGTGGTGGCCGTACGGTCACCCGGCGTCGTCGGGCGGGCGGAGGGTACGGCGGAACGGCCGGTCCGCCGGTACGCGACGGGCCGAAGTCGGGGCCCCGGTGCTAAAGTCGAGGCGTGCCTCCAGATTAGCGGAGGCGCACCTCCGGTTCAATCCGGTTTCCGGATTCCCCGGGCCGCCGTCGAACGGCGCCCGGACAAGCACCGCCGAACAGCACCCCGGCCGTCCGCGCACCACCCCCGCCCGCCCGTCCGGAAACGTCGAGAACGAGGTCCCCGTGCCGGATCAGATCGTGGTGAGCGAGTTCCTCGCCGCCCAGCGCCCGCGCCGCGCGGACGCCGCCCGCAACTTCGACGCGCTGCTCGTCGCCGCCCGCGAGGCCTTCGCCGAGCACGGCTCCGAAGCCTCCCTGGAGGACATCGCCCGGCGGGCCGGCGTCGGCATCGGCACCCTCTACCGGAACTTCCCCACCCGCCGGCACCTGTTCGAGGCGGTCTACGCCTCCGAGGTCGAGGACCTCGACCGGATCGCCCAGCGGGTCGCCGACCTGCCGCCGTGGGAGGCGCTGACCACCTGGCTGCGCCGGTTCGTCGAGTACGCGGTGACCAAGCGGGCGATCCGGGAGGCGCTGGCCGGCGAGGAGTCGGAGGTCTTCCACGCCTGCCGGCAGTCGATGTACGCCGGGGGCACCCCCCTGGTCCTGCGCGCCCAGGCGGCCGGCGAGGTGCGTCCCGACATGGACATCGACGACCTGCTGCGGATGGTCTCCGGCATCACCTCGGTGGCGTTCCCCGAGGAGGGGCAGCGCGATCACGTCCTGGCCATCGCCCTGGACGGGGTGCGCGCCCGCCGCTGAGGGCCCGGCCTAGCGGCCCAGCGGGTGCGCGGGGTCGCGGCCGACCAGGCCCAGCAGCCGGGTCGCGGCGTCCGCGTCGGCCGGGACGGGCACCGCCTCGGCGAACAGCCCGGAGGCGGCCAACCCGTCGGCCTGCGGGGCGAGTTCGGCGAGCGCGAACTCGGCGGCGGCCGGGTCGATCGTGGCGTCGGCGCCGATCCCCTGGGCCAGGTCCCAGCCGTGCACGACCGCGTCCACGGTCATCTCGCGGGCGTACCCGGCGGCCCGCCGCGCGCCGTACGACAGGTGCACGGTGCGCTCCAGCGCGCCCGGCGCGGCGAACGCGGCCCGGGCCGCGTCGGCGGCGGCCGTCCAGGCGGCGACCGGGTCGTCGCCCAGCGCGTCGCCGTCGAAGCGGTCGCCGACCTCGGCGACGGTGGCCCCGGAGAGCAGCGCGGGCACCCAGAGCTGCTCGGAGGTCAGGTGGCCGACCAGCTGGCGCACCGTCCAGTCCGTGCACGGGGTGGGCGCCCGCCAGCCGTCGTCGGGCACGGACCGGACCAGCGCGCCGAAGCGCTCCAGCGCCCGGGCGTGCAGCGCGAGCAGGGCCGGTCCGTCGAGGTGTGCTGCCATGGGGTACACGCTCGCCCGCCCGGGGCCGGGCGGGCAAGCCGACACCCCGTGCCGCGTCCGGCGGTTACTCGACCGGGGCCTTCTCGCGCAGCAGCTTGACGAACGCCCGCATCCAGGACGGGTGGTCCGGCCAGGCCCGGGCCGAGACCACGACGCCGTCCACCACCGCGTCCCCGTCCACGAAGTCCGCGCCGCCCGCCGCCACGTCCGGCTCCAGCGCCGGGTACGCGGCGGTGCGCCGCCCGGCCAGCGAGCCGGTCCGCAGGGTGATCAGCGGGCCGTGGCAGATCTGCGCGAGCGGCTTGTCCTCCTCGACGAACGCGGCGACGATCCGCTGCACCTGCGGGTCGTTGCGCAGGTACTCGGGAGCCCGGCCGCCGGGCAGCACCAGCGCGACGTACTGCGCCGGGTCGACGTCCTCGAACGCCAGGTCGGCGGGCCAGGTGTACCCGGCCTTCTCGGTGTACGTGTCGTACCCCGGGACGAAGTCGTGCACCACGAACTGCAGGGTCTTCTTGGTCGGCGCGGCGATGTCGACCTCGTAGCCCTCCTCCAGCAGCCGCTGGTACGGGTAGAACACCTCCAGCGACTCCGCCGCGTCACCGGTGATGATCAGGATCTTCGCTGCCATCCGGGGATTCCGTCCCTTCTTCGTGCCTGGCACCGCCCGGCCCCCGCGGGGTCGGGCGCAGCCCACCCTGCCCGCTGACGCCGCGTCAATCAAGGGGCGCGCACGGCGCGCCGCGGCCCGGGGGCGCGCGCCCCCCGACCGCCCCCTGGACCGCCCCTCGACCGCTCCGCCGTCCGCCGCCGCCGTCCGCCCGGCCGGGGGTACTCCGGGGGCGACCCGCCCGGGGCCCGCCTAGCGTGCTGGCAGGGTCCGCCCCTTCTCCGGGTCCGTCGACAGGGAGGCCGTCATGCAGCACTCGCACCTCGTGGACTCCGCCACCGTCGCCAACCTGCGCGACCTCGGCGGCATCGACCTGCCCGGCGGGAACCGGGTGCGGCCCGGACTGGCGCTGCGCTCCGGCCAGTTGGACCGGCTCGACCCGGCCGGCGACCCGATGTTCGGCGCGCTGGGCGTGCGCACCGTCGTCGACCTGCGCACCGCCGCCGAGCGCGCCGCCTTCCCCGACCGCGTCCCCGGCGGGGCGCACCTGCTGGTCGCGGACGTGCTCGCGGACGAGTCGGGCAGCGGCGCGACGGCCGCGCTGGCGGCGGCCCTCGCCGATCCGTCCGGCGCCAACCGGGCCCTGGGCGGCGGCCGGGCCGCGGGCGCCCTGCGCGAGGACTACCGGGCGTTCGTGACCTCGCCGTCCGCCCGGCAGGCGTACAAGCAGCTGCTCACCGCGCTCGCCCACCGGGGCGGCGGCCCGGTGCTCTTCCACTGCACCGCGGGCAAGGACCGCACCGGCTGGGGCGCGACCCTGCTCCTGCTGCTGCTCGGTGCGGACGAGCGGACCGTCCGCACCGAGTACCTGTCCGTCGACCCGGCGGTCCGCGCGCACTACGCCCCGCTGGTGGAGCGCTTCCTCGCGGCGGGCGGCGACCCGGAGGTCGCGGACGCCGTGTTCTCGGTCCGCGCCGAGTACCTGGACGCCGCGCTCGACGTCCTCACCGGGCACTGGGGCGACGCCGAGAGCTACGCCCGGGCCGGGCTCGGCCTGAAGGACGACACCCTGGAGAGCCTGCGCGAGCGCCTGGTCGAGACGGCCTGAGCGCCGCCCGTCAGCCCGCCGCCCCCGCGGCTCCCACGCACGCCTCGTTGCCCTCCGGGTCGGCCAGCACCCAGTGATTCGGGGCGTGCTCGTCCGTCACCAGGCGGCCGCCCGCGGCGATCGCGGCCGCGATCCGCCGCTCGGCGAGGTCGTGCGGCACCCAGACGTCCACGTGCACCCGGTTGCGCTGCGGGCGGGGCCCGTCCATCTGCTGGAAGTAGAACGGCGCGCCGCGGCGGACCGGGTCGAGCAGGTCCTCCGGGCTGCCGGAGCGGTCCCGGTAGCCGAGCAGCGCCCGCCAGAACGCGACCACGGCGGGCACGTCCAGCGCGTCGACGGTGACCTGGACGGTCTGCACGCCGCCCGGGTCGGCGACCGCCCCGAGCTCCCGGGCGACGCCGGACACCAACCGGGCCAGCTCCACGTGCCGCCCGGTCAGCCCGTAGTACTCCGCCCCCGCCTCGATCAGCCGGACGGTCACGCCCTCCGGCCGCAGGTCCACGTCCGCCTCCCCGACGCCCGCCAGCGCCTCCCCGATCGCCCCGACCAGCCGCGCCCCCGCCCCGAACGACTCCGTCCGGAAGAACGCGCACGCCCCCTCCCCCAGCACCCGCCAGTCCTCGGTCCCACCCGCCGCGTGGAACGCCAACGGCCTGATCCGCGTCTCTTCCTGCACATCAGTCATCCGCGCAGGCTACCGACCCGCACTGACAACACGTCACCACCCCCCGCCCGCCCCCGCAGGCACTCCCCTACCGCGCCCCCGCCCACGCCAGCAGGTGGTCCACCGACCAGGCCGTGATGATCCGCTCCGCATCCACCCCCACCCCCACCGCCCGCTCGCAACCGTCGATCTGCCAGTCCAGCTCGCACCACCTCCCCTCCCCCCTCAAGCCCGCCGCAGGCGCTCCCCCTACCGCGCCCCCGCCCACGCCAGCAGGTGGTCCACCGACCAGGCCGTGATGATCCGCTCCGCATCCACCCCCACCCCCACCGCCCGCTCGCAACCGTCGATCTGCCAGTCCAGCTCGCCCGGGGCGTGCGCGTCCGTGTCGATCGCGAACAGGCAGCCGAGGTCGGCGGCGAGGGCGAGCAGGTCGTCGGGCGGGTCCTGGCGGTCGGGGCGGCAGTTGATCTCGACGGCGGTGTCGTGCTCCCGGCAGGCGGTGAAGACGGCCTCGGCGTCGAACGCGGAGGGCGGGCGGGGCCGCTCGCCGAGCTTGCGGCCGGTGCAGTGGCCGAGGACGTCGACCAGCGGGTTGCGGACGGCGGCGAGCAGGCGGCGCGTCATCGCGTCGGGTTCCGCCCGCAGCTCGGAGTGGACGGAGGCGACCACCACGTCCAGCCGGCCGAGCAACTCCTCGTCCTGGTCGAGCGTGCCGTCGGGGAGGACGTCGCACTCGATGCCGGTGAGCAGCCGGAACGGGGCGGTGCGGGCGTTGAGTTCCTCGATCAGGTCGAGCTGTTCGCGCAGCCGGTCCGCGCTGAGGCCGCAGGCGACGGTGAGGCGGGGCGAGTGGTCGGTGAGGACGGCCCAGTGGTGGCCGAGGGTGCGGGCGGTGCGGGCCATCCGTTCGATCGGGGCGGTGCCGTCGGACCAGTCGGAGTGCAGGTGGCAGTCGCCCTGGAGCTTCTCGCGCAGCCGGAGCGCGGCGGTGGACGGGGCGGGTCCGGCGGCGGCGCGAGCCTCGGTGTCCAGCAGGTACTGGGGGGTGCGGCCGACCGAGGCGTCGGCGATCACCCGGGCGGTGACGGGGCCGACGCCGGGGAGGCGCTCGGCCTGGGCGGCGTCGATCGGTTCGGGGGGCAGCGCGGCGGCGGCGACGGCGGCGGTGCGGAACGCCCCGACCCGGTGCGGGGAGGCGAGTTCGCGTTCCAGCAGGAAGGCGATGCGTTCCAGGGCGGTGACCGGGTCCATGCGGCCAGTCTGCGCGGGGCCGGGCGGCGCCGCACGCGGGCGGGTCCGCCGCGGCCGATCGGCCCGGACCCCTTGTTGACACTCTGTCTCATTGGTTTACTCGTCCCGGAGCCCCCGTCGCACCCCCACCCTCCGGAGCCCGCCCGTGCCCGACACCACCGTCCCGCCGCAGCACCCCGCCCCGCCGCGGACCCCCGCCCGGCAGCGCAACGCCGACCGCGAACGCAACGCCGCCCGCCTGCTGCGCGCCTCCGCCCGGCACTCGTACGACCCGCTGACCGAGATCGACTGGTCCGCCCCCGTCGACCCGGACCACTACGCGCTGCCCGCGCACCGCGTCGCGCTGTACGGCACCCCGCTGTGGGAGCGGCTGGACGAGCGGGCCCGGGCCCGGCTGAGCGTGCACCAGTTCGCGTCCACCACGGCCGCCGGGATCTGGTTCGAGCTGGTGCTGATGGAGGGTCTGATCCGGCACGTCTACGCGGGCGACCTGACCACCGGGCACGCCCAGTACGCACTGACCGAGGTCGCCGACGAGTGTCGGCACTCCACCATGTTCGCCCGCTACATCACCGCCACCGGCTACCCCTCGGCCCGGCCGACCCGACGGGCGGACCGGCTGGGCAAGCTGCACTTCCTGCTCAACGACACCACCATGACCTTCGCCGGGGCGATCTTCGTCGAGGAGTTCACCGACGCGATGCAGCGCGAGATGGTCCGCGACGAGTCGCTGCAGCCGCTGGCCCGCGCGGTGGCCCGGATCCACGTGGTCGAGGAGGCCCGGCACATCGGCTACGCCAAGCCCGAACTGGAGCGCCGCTGGGCCGCGATGACGCCCGCCCGGCGGGCGGTGTTCCGGCGGGCGCTGGCCCTGCTGGCCCGGCAGGCGGTGGCCGAGATCGTGCACCCGCGGGTGTACGCGCTGGCCGGGCTGGACCCGGCCGAGGCCCGCCGCGCCGCCGGGGCCAACCCGCACTGGCGGCAGGCCCGGATCGACTGGGCCCGCAAGGCGCTGGAGTTCTTCACCGAGCTGGGCGTCCTCACCCCGGCCACCGCCCGCTCCTGGCGGCGCGCCGCGCTGCTGCCCTGACCCGCCGCCCGCGCCGCCTGCGCGCCGCGCCCCGCCGCCACCCCCGCTGCCCGAGACTCTGAGCGTGGACGACAACGGGATCCGCCTCGGCACGGGCCGCGGCCGGTGGGTGGTGGCGGCGACGGCGCTGGGCTCCGGCATGGCGATGCTGGACGGCACGGTGGTGAACGTGGCGCTGCCGCGGATCGGCGCGGACCTGGGCGCGGGCCTGTCGGCGCTGCAGTGGACGGTCAACGCGTACATGCTGACGCTGGCCGCGCTGATCCTGCTGGGCGGCTCGCTCGGCGACCGGTACGGGCGGCGGCGGGTGTTCCTGCTCGGGGTGTGCTGGTTCGCCCTCGCCTCGGCCGGGTGCGCGGCCGCGCCGAACGTCGAACTGCTGGTGCTGGCAAGGGCGTTGCAGGGCGTGGGCGGGGCGCTGCTGACGCCCGGTTCACTGGCGATGCTGCAGGCGGTGTTCGCCGAGGAGGACCGGGCGGGCGCGGTGGGGGCCTGGTCCGGCCTGGGCGGGGTGGCGGCGGCGGTCGGCCCGTTCCTGGGCGGCTGGCTGGTGGACGGCCCGGGCTGGCGGTGGATCTTCCTGCTGAACCTGCCGCCGGCCGCGGTGGTGGTCGCGGTGACGGCCCGGCACGTCCCGGAGAGCCGCGACCCGGACGCCTCCGGCCGCTTCGACCTGCCGGGCGCGCTGCTGGCGGCGCTGGCGCTGGCCGGGATCACCTACGCGCTGACCGAGGCCGGCTCGGGGCTGACCCCGGGCGCGGTGGCGGCCGGGCTGGCGGGCCTGGCGCTGGCGGCGGCGTTCGTGCTGGTCGAGCACCGCTCGGCGAACCCGATGCTGCCGCTGTCGCTGTTCCGCTCCCGGCTGTTCACCTCGGTCAACCTGGTGACGCTCTGCGTGTACGGGGCGTTCAGCGGGGTGTTCCTGCTGCTGACGGTGCAGTTGCAGGTCGTGGCCGGGTTCACGCCGCTGCTGTCGGGCGTCGCGCTGGTGCCGATCACCGTGCTGATGCTGCTGTTCTCCGGCCGGGCCGGAAAGCTCGGCCGGGCGGTGGGGCCGCGGCTGCCGCTGACGGCGGGGCCGCTGGTGGTGGCCGCGGGCGTGCTGCTGATGCTGCGGATCGGGCCGGACGCGAACTACTGGCTGGACGTGCTGCCCGCCGTCACCGTGCAGGGCGCCGGGATGACGCTGCTGGTCGCCCCGCTGACCGCGACCGTGCTGGCGGCCGTGGACGTCCGCCGGGCGGGCATCGCCTCGGGCGTCAACAACGCGGCGGCCCGGGCGGCGGGCCTGTTCGCGGTCGCCGCGATCCCCCCGCTGGCGGGCCTGAGCGGCGACGCCTACCGCGTCCCGACCGAGGTCGACGCCGCGTTCCGCACCTCGATGCTGATCTGCGCCGCCCTGCTGGCCGCCGGCGCCGCCCTGGCCTTCGCCACCGTCCGCTCCGACGCGCTGGCCCCGCCGCACCCGGTCGCCGAACCGGACTGCGACTGGTACTGCGCCCCGACCACGCCCCCGATGCACCCGGACGGCGAAGCGCCCGGTTCCGGCCGCACGGCCTGAAACGATCCGTGCACGCGAGCTGGACCCCGCCCGCCCGGAGACCGGGGCCCGCCTCCCCGGCGGCCCAACTCGGCCGTCCGGCAAACTTCTTGACCATACCGTGCTTGACTGACCGTCAATTTTCGGATCACTGGCCGGATGCCAGGGCGAGGGGCAGGGGCTAGACTCCGGTCACGCGCGCGATGCACCCGATCGGGTTACCGTCGGTCGTCGCACGTTGACGGTAAGGTAGCGCGCACGCCCAGCGGCTCCGAGAGCCCGCCCTGGGGCGCTGATGAGGTAGGACACCGGAGGCTCTGCTCCGGGCGCGACGACGAAGGCGGGGACAGAGAGGGCCGGGCGGGCACCGCGGGTGCCGGTCCGACCCAGTGGCGCTAATGAGACGGCACCGAGACGCGGTCGGTGGAGGGACGGTTGACCACCCCCGGCCGTTACTGGAAGTGGTGCGGCCCGACGGCCGCACCCGCCCGGGGACACCACCGAGCGGTGGCTCCCCCTCGGGGTCCGGCCGGGATCGACGACCGGCCCCGGAGCCCCGTCATTCGGCTCCTCACCCGGGGCGGCCCACCGGTCGACTCCGCTAGCCCGAAACGAGACCGCACGTTCGTGACCAGCAGCGCCACCGAGCCTCCGCCGCCGGAGCCGTCCGCCGGCAGTCGGCCGGACACGCCGACGCCCCGACTTCCCCGCCAGAGCGGCGGCGGCCGGAACCGGGGCCCCCGGGGAGCACGGCCCGACCGGGTGCCGCAGGAACCGCCGACCGACGGCCGGACGCCCGCGCCGCGCGGCGGTGACGGCGGTCGCAAGCCGAACCGACGCCCGGAGCCGCAGGCCCCGCAGCCGCGGACGCCGAAGCCGCAGGCCCCGGAGCCGCGGGCGCCGCGCGAGAACGCCCCGCGGAGCGACCGCGCCCCCGAACCGCTGGCGCCCACGCCGCCGGAGCAGCTGGGCAACGGGCCGCTGGCGTTCTTCGACCGCCTGGTCGGCCACCTGCGGGAGGTCAGCCGGGACACCGGCGACACGGTCCGGTTCATCCTGGTGCTGGGCGCGCTCGGCGCCGTCTTCTCCTTCGTGATCCCCGCCGCCGGCCGGATGCTCCACAGCGTTCCGCTCGCCGTCGCCGGCGGCCTGGGCACGGCGGTGCTGGCCGGCTGGGGAGTCGTCCGCGGCGCCCGGGCGAACCGCCAGCGCGCCGCCGCTGCCGAGGACCGGCCCCCCGCACCGCGCGACCGGCCCCCGGGGGCGCGGCGGCGCTGAGACCGGGCTCCGGGCGGTCCCGGTACCGGCCCCGGCCCCGGCCCCGGCCCCGGGGAGGGTCACCGCCCGCGGCGCCGCGCCACCGTGGTGAGCACCCGGTCCGCGCTGAGCACGGAGGCGACACCGACCGGAACGAAGAAGGCGCCGAACACCAGCGCCGTCCCCGCGCCGCCCGTGCCGCCGGCCAGGAGCCCGGCGAGCGCGGCGGACAGCAGCAGGTCGAGCGCACCGCACACCCCGATGTAGCCGATCACCGCGCTGGCGGGGATCCGCGTTCCGGGGGTGGCGGACCTGGCGACGGTCCTGGCGGTCGGCTTGATCGGTCGCATCGCTGGCTTCCCGTGCGGGTTGGGGGCCTCCGGCGGCGTCTGCGCTGTCGACGTCGTGACGGACATGTTCTGTCTACCCCCCGAACCCCGCGTCCGATCCCCGATTCCGGCTGTCTGCCCCCAGGTGGCACCGGGGTCCTGTAACGTGCCGCCCCTCCGGCGCCGTACCTGCCCTGCGGTCACGAGTCCAGGCCCGCACGCACGGGCGGTTCGACGAACAGACGCGGCGCAGCACGCCAAGGCTGACCCACCAGACATTCCCCCGTTCCGTCTGACCAGGCATCAGGTGCTCGTTCAAGGCGTAACTTACCCGCCCGGTTCGCGAATCGGGCAACCACCCCGGACAGTTGCCGCCCGCGCACGGAATCGGACCGGAACGCTCCGTCCGCCGACCCGATTTGGCCGATCGGCCGTCCGGCCCGGCCGGGTCTTGACCCTACGGCCCCGGGCAACCCTTGCCAAGGGGCCGTCCAGCGCGCTGCCCGCCCCCGAAGTCCTTCCGGGGACGGGCAGTTGGGCGCGACCGGTCGCCGGCCGAACGCCGGCGGAGGGTCAGAGGATGTCGCCGGGCGCGTACTTGGCGGCCTCCGGGTGGGCGGCGGCCACCGCTTCGATGCGGCGGACGAGTTCGCCGACCTGGGCGGCGGCGGCGCCGGTGAAGGAGAGGCGGTCGGCGAGCAGCGCGTCGAGGGCGGCGTGGTCGAGCGGGATGCGCGGGTCGGCGGCCAGCGCGGGGACGAGGGTGTTCTCGCGGGCGCCCTCGCGCATCGCCAGGGCGGCGGCCACCGCGTGCTCCTTGATGACCTCGTGCGCGGCCTCGCGGCCGACGCCGGCCCGGACCGCGGCCATCAGGACCTTGGTGGTGGAGAGGAACGGGAGGTAGCGGTCCAGTTCGGCCTCGACCACGGCGGGGAAGGCGCCGAACTCGTCGAGGACGGTCAGGAAGGTCTCCAGCAGGCCGTCGAAGGCGAAGAACGCGTCCGGCAGCGCGACCCGGCGCACCACCGAGCAGGAGACGTCGCCCTCGTTCCACTGGTCGCCGCCGAGCTCGGCGGTCATCGAGGCGTAGCCGCGCAGGATGACGGCGAGGCCGTTGACGCGCTCGCAGGAGCGGGTGTTCATCTTGTGCGGCATCGCCGAGGAGCCGACCTGGCCGGCCTTGAAGCCCTCGGTGACCAGCTCGTGGCCGGCCATCAGGCGGATGGTCTTGGCCAGGCTGGAGGGGCCGGCGGCGAGCTGGACGAGGGCGGAGACCACGTCGTAGTCGAGCGAGCGCGGGTAGACCTGGCCGACCGAGGTGAAGACGTTCTCGAAGCCGAGGTGGCCGGCCACCCGGCGCTCCAGCTCGGCGAGCTTGTCGGCGTCGCCTCCCAGCAGGTCGAGCATGTCCTGGGCGGTGCCGACCGGGCCCTTGATCCCGCGCAGCGGGTAGCGGGCGATCAGCTCCTCCAGCCGGACGTAGGCGACCAGCACCTCGTCGGCGGCGGTGGCGAAGCGCTTGCCGAGGGTGGTGGCCTGGGCGGCGACGTTGTGCGAGCGGCCGGCCATGACCAGTTCGCCGTACTGGGCGGCGAGGCGGCCGAGGCGGACCAGGACGGCCACCGTGCGGTCGCGGACGTGCTCCAGCGACTGGCGGATCTGCAGCTGCTCGACGTTCTCGGTGAGGTCGCGCGAGGTCATGCCCTTGTGGATCTGCTCGTGCCCGGCGAGCTCGGAGAACTCCTCGATCCGGGCCTTCACGTCGTGCCGGGTGACCTTCTCGCGGTTGGCGATGGAGGCCAGGTCGACCTGGTCCACGACCCGCTCGTAGTCGGCGATCGCGGTGGGCGGCACCTCGATACCGAGGTCCTGCTGCGCCTTCAGGACGGCCAGCCACAGGTGGCGCTCCAGGACCACCTTGTGCTCGGGGGACCACAGCTGGGCCAGGGTCGCCGAGGCGTACCGGGAGGCCAGGACATTGGGGATCTTGGGCTTCGCGCTCACGTTTCGCAAGCCTAACAGTCAAGGTCAGGGGAGGACGAAGCGCGTCCGGAAACCGGGATGAGCGCGGCGGGGGCGGCGGGTTAGGGTCCGGCCATGACCAAGCGCACTTTCCGGATCATGGTCCGCGGCTCCTTCGACGCCCTGACCGACGAGCAGCGGGCCGAGCTGCAGGCCGCGGCCGCCGAGCACGACGTGCTGCGGGCGGAGTTCACCGAGGAGGGGCACCTGACGTACGACCTGTCGGCGCGGCCGTTCTTCACCTTCCGGTTCCTGGAGCACGGGGAGGCGGAGGAGGACGTGGTGGCGGCGTCGGTGCGGGCCGAGACGGCGGCGGAGCTGTGGCTGACCGACCGCGGGTACGGCTACAAGAACCTGAAGTCGCAGGCGCAGGACATGGCGCTGGCGGCGCTGGGGGCGCGGCAGAAGCAGGAGGCCCGGCGGAAGGGCTGAGCCGCCGGGGCCCGGGCGGGCGGACCGACGCCCGCCCTGTCCGGACCGGTTGACCCCGTGTTAGCTTCTTTGCCAACTCATGGCCTGCGCATGGCACCGTCCATACGCGCGGGCCGGGCAACGGGGAAGAAGAGGGGCACCGCGATGGCGGGGGAATTCAGGGTCGATCCGGACGCGCTGCGCCGGTTCGCCCGCACCAGCGGCGAGCGGGCCGAGCGGCTGCGGGCGATCCGCTCCGAACTCGGCGCGCACCAGCTGTCGGTGTCGGCGTTCGGGAAGCTCCCGGAGGCCGACGAGACCGGCCGCGACTACGTGGAGCGGTCGGAGGCGGCGATCGAGAACGCGGGCGCGGCCGGCGACACCATGGACCGGATCGCCGAGTACGCCGAGGGCATGGCCGCGGCGTACGAGCGGGCGGACGAGGCCACCGGGCAGGACATGCGGGCGATCTCGGCGGGGCTGGGCGGATGAGCGGGCCGGTCTCGGGCGCGGTCGACGCCTACACGAAGATCAACAACTGGATGAGCCCGCTGGGCAGCGTGGTCGACGGGATCATGCGGCCCCTCGTGGAACCGCTCGCGGAGCCCCTGGAGTTCGTCACCGGCGACCCCGAGGGGCTGGAGGACGCCGCCCGGCTGTGGCAGCGGCAGGCCGAGCAGCTGCGCGAGCTGATCGCCGACCAGCGGCGCGACCGGGCCGCGCTGGCCGGCGAGTGGGAGGGGGCGGCGGCCGACGCCCTGCAGGCCGAACTCGCCGAGCTGGAGCAGGCCCTGGAGGCCGAGGCGGCGGACATGGAGGGCACCGCCGAACTGCTCACCGAGGCCGCCGCCGAGTCCCGGATGGCGCAGGACCTGGTCGAGACGGTGATCCGCGAGCTGATCGAATGGGCGATCATCACGTTCGCCGCCTCGCTCGCCTTCAGCGTGATCACCGCCGGGGTGTCGCTCGCCGCCGAGGCGGCCGCGGCCGCCGCCGAGGGTTCGATCGCCAGCGCCCGGATAGCCAACCTGGTGCGGAAGCTCGCCAGCGCGCTGAAGAAGATCGCCGACGCGATGAAGGCGCTCAAGGCGGTCTCCAAACGTCCGCACCTCAACCCGAAGAAGCCCTGGACCTGGAACAAGCCGCTGGACGTCGAGGCGTACCTGGCCAAGACCGGCGTCAAGGCCATCGGCAAGGCGGGACTGCACGGCATCGGCCTGACCGGCAACCCGGTCGGGCAGACCGTCCAGCAGGCGGTGCAGAGCGGCGCGGGCATCCTCGGCGACGAGGCCGACGACCGGATCGGCGGCACGCCCGGCCCCAGCACGGCGCTGCGCGAGCGCCTCGGCGCGGCCCAGCCCGCGCAGCCGCCCGCGCTCAGCCCCGAGGAGCGCCGTCGGCGCTTCGAGGACGCCTTCGGCTGAGCAGGCCCGCGCTCCACCGACCCGCACCCACCGAGGAGTTGACCCGTGCTCGACCGGGACCGCCAGTTCGCCGCACCGTTCCTCGCCGCCGGGGAGCAGCTCCGGGCCGCCGCGCCGGTCTCGCTCGCGCCCGGCATCCCGCGGCCGCCCGAGGAGCTGCTGACGCCCCGGCGGCCCGGTGAACTGGAGCAGCGGCTCGCCAAGCCGTTCGGCCTGCTGCGACGCGCGTACGCGGTGGTCAACCCGGCGTCCGCCGCCGTCGGGGCGGTCGAGGACCGGATGCTGAACGCGGTGCCCGAATCGGTGTGGCACGGCACCGGGATGGACGGCGGCTGGCACTCCACCGCCGGACGCCTGGTGGTCCGCCTGCACGAGGACGGCGCCCACGGCAGTGCGCTGCTCGCCCTCACCGACCGGCGGCTGCTGCTGCTCGCCGACCGCGCCAAGCCGTGGCAGCTCACCGAGCAGCACGCCCTCCAACTGGAGCTCCCGCGCCCGGAGGTCACCACCGCGCGGCGCAACGCCAAGGGCGTCACCCAGCGCGGCCGGGTCGACCTGTACTTCCGTGACGGCTCCTGGGTCGCCCTCACCACCCCGCTGCCGTCCGCGGCGGACGAACTCACCGCCGCGTTCGGTCAACCCTAGGGCCCGCACCGGGGCCCCGGTGCGGGCCGGGCGGAAGGGCCCGGCGGGAGGGCCGGGCGGGAGGGCCGGGCGCGGGGCGGCTCAGAACAGGGTGTCCTGTTCGGCGGCGGGGCGGGCCCTGGGGAGCAGGGCCAGGCCGTCGCAGGTGGTGGCGGCGGGGTCGGCGTGCAGGGTCCAGCCGGTGAGCAGGCGGGTGTCGAGCAGCAGCGGGGGGCCGTCGGGGCGGTCGAGGAAGAGGTGCCCGCCGATCGGTCGGCGCAGCCGGCCGGCCAGCCGGGCTCCGTCGGTGACGGCCTTGACCTGCTGGTAGTGGTCGGGGGCGCCGTCGGTGAGGCCGTAGAGCTCGACCTGGTCGGTGACGGGGTGGTCGGTGAGCAGTTCCAGCCGGTCGTGGCCCTGGTCGGTGAGCAGGCGGTGGGCGCGGGTGCGGGCGGCGGTGACCGCGTCGTGCCGCTGCGCGGGGGCGGGCAGGTTCCACCAGGCCGGGTACTTGGCGGCGGCGGGGATCCGCTCGCGGGCCAGTCGGGCGTGGGCGAGGGCGAGTTCGGCGCGGCGGACCACGGGCAGCGGGCCGCGGGCGACGAACGTCCAGGCGAGGGCGGCCTGTTCGAGCAGGCGGGCGGTGCCGCGCTCGACGGCGGTGAGGCCGACCTTGAGCAGGCCGGGGGCGAACCAGGCGAGGTAGAGCCGGTACTCGCGGCCGTCGTCGAGGATCCGGTCCCGGGCGAGCTGCAGGCCGCGGTCGGCGTTCTGGCAGGGCGGGCACTGGCTGGTGGTGCCCTCGGCGGGGACGGTGGCGCGGTGCGGGCAGGGCCGGTGGCCGCGCTCGGTGCGGGCGCCGGTGCAGCGGCGCGGGCCGGCGATCCGCCAGGCGACGGGGGTGCCGTCGGCGAGCGGCCGGGCGTGCCGCTCGCGGCCGTCGGTGGCGGTGAGCCGGGGTGCGCCGTCCTGCCAGCGCAGCCCCGTGGCGGTCCATCCGTTGCCCTGGTCCTGGTGCATCCGGTGAGCGTACGGCACGCCACCGACAGTCACGGTGACGGCGGCGGCGGTGGGGTGCAGGGGCGCTGCAGCAGCGGCAGGACCCGCTCGCAGAGGCCGGCGAGGGCGGCGCGCTCGTCGGGGTCGAGGCTGTCGAAGGCGGCGCGGGCGCGGGTCATGTCCTCGCGGATCAGGCCGAGCACCTCGCCGCCCTGCTCGGTGATGGTGACGATCTTGACCCGGCGGTCGGCGGCGGCGGCTTCGCGGCGGGCGTAGCCGAGCGCTTCGAGGCGGTCGACGATGCCGGTGACGTTGGAGGCGTCGCAGCCGAGGCGGCCGGCCAGGGCGCGCATCGGGACGGGTTCGAGGACCGCCTTGAGCGCCTTGGCCTGCGAGGAGTTGAGGCCGTGGCGGGCCGCGGCGGCGGCGAAGTCCTGGAAGTAGGCGGTGCCGACGGCGGCGATCTGCTCCATCAGCTCGGTGCTGGAGGGTGCGGTTGCGGCGGTGCCGCGGCCTGTGCTGCTGCCCATGGCGGTCAGGGTACGCCCATTCGTTTCAGCGACTCCAGTATTGAGTCTGGCAAGTAGTTTGCGGATCCGGTGGACGCGCCGTGCGCGCCCCCCGCGGCGGCGGGGCTCAGAGCACCAGCCGGTCGAACAGGTGGTGCAGTTCCGCCTCCGGGTCGGCGGTCAGCCCGGTGTGCACGGGGCCGGGCTGGACGACGGCGCTGCGCGGGGCGGTGAGCCAGCGGAAGCGCTGCCCGGCGCTGTCCCGGGCGGCCGGGCCGGCCGCCTCGCCGCCCGCGCAGACCGCCTCGACGCCGCGCAGCGCGCGCCGCACGCCCGTCACGTCGGCCAGCGCGTCCAGGGCCAGCAGCCGGCCCTGGTCGAGGTGGGTGCGGGTGCCCAGGAACCCGGCGTTCCGGCAGTACAGCAGGACGCCGATGTTGACGCACTCGCCGCGCTCGACCCGGGGGACGGCCCGGATCAGCGCGTACTCGTAGTCGTGGCGCAGCGGTTCGTCGACGGGCTCCATCAGGACGCCACCTCCGGCAGCCAGTCGCGGGGCCCGGCCAGGCGGGCGGTGAGCTGTGCGGTGTAGGCGGCGCGGACGTCCTCGGGGCCGTCGAAGCCGGGCTCGTCGGCCAGCCAGACGTCCGGGACGGCGGCGACCGCGGCGGGCAGCGCCTTGCCGGCGAGTTCGGCGAGTTCGACGTCGACCCGCGGCAGGTGGGCGGCGGCGTGCCGCAGCGCGTGGTCGGAGGCGTCGTAGGGCTTGCGGCGCCACTTCTCGGCGCCCGGCCAGCTGTGGTGGAAGACCAGGCTGGCGCCGTGGTCGATCAGCCGCAGGCCGCCGGCCGCGACCAGCAGGTTGGGGTTGCGCCAGGAGCGGTCGACGTTGCCGATCAGGGCGTCGAACCAGAGCACCCGGGCGGCGGAGTCGTCCTCGACCTCGAAGCACAGCGGGTCGAAGTTCAGCGCGCCGGAGACGTACGCCATGCCGAGGTTGGTGCCGCCGCTGGCCCGCATCTGGTCCTGGATCTGCACCTCGGGCTCGCTGCGGGCGAGCACCGGGTCCAGGTCGACCAGGGCGAGTTCGGGCACCGGCAGGCCGATCCGGCGGCCGAGCTCGCCGGCCAGCACCTCGGCCACCAGCGCCTTGCGGCCCTGGGCCGCGCCGACCCACTTCAGGACGTACAGGCGGCGGTCGTCGGCCTCGATGAGGCCGGGCATCGAACCGCCTTCGCGCAGCGGCGTCGCGTAGCGGACGGCCGTCACCTCGGAGAGCATCCGGACAGCCTAGCGGCCCCGGTGGGGGCATGGCCCGGCGCCCTGCGGGCAGGCGGTGGACAGCCGTTGGAGATGCACCCGCCGTTACCCCGTGCGAGTGTGGCCAACAGTCGTCCTTGCCACTCACGGACCTGCACACACGTAGGGGATGAAGATGGAACGACCTCGGATCCTGATCGTCGGCGGCGGATTCGCCGGACTGGAGTGCGCGCGCCGCCTGGAGCGCAAACTCGCCCCCTCCGAGGCGGAGATCTCCCTGGTCACGCCGTTCTCTTACCAGCTGTACCTGCCGCTGCTGCCGCACGTCGCGGCCGGGGTGCTGACCCCGCAGTCGGTGGCGATCTCGCTGCGGCGCTCGCTGCGGCGCACCCACATCGTGCCGGGCGGGGCGATCGGCATCGATCCGCGGTCGAAGGTCGCCGTGGTCCGCAAGATCACCGACGAGGTGGTGGCGGTGAAGTACGACTACCTGGTGCTCGCGCCGGGCAGCGTCACCCGGACCTTCGACATCCCCGGCCTGCCGGACTACGCGCGCGGCATGAAGACCCTCGCCGAGGCCACGTACATCCGCGACCACGTGATCGCCCAGCTCGACCTGGCGTCCGCGTCGATGGACGAGAACGAGCGGGCCTCGCGGCTGCAGTTCGTGGTGGTCGGCGGCGGGTACGCGGGCACCGAGACCGCGGCCTGCCTGCAGCGGCTGACCACGGCGGCGGTCAAGCGCTACCCGCGGCTGGACCCGCACCTGATCAAGTGGCACCTGATCGACATCGCGCCGAAGCTGATGCCCGAGCTGGGCGACAAGCTCGGCACCACCGCGATGGAGATCCTCCGGGCCCGCGGCGTGGACGTCTCGCTGGGCGTGTCGGTCGCCGAGGTCGGCCCGGAGACCGTCAAGTTCACCGACGGGCGCAGCCTGCCGTGCCGCACCCTGATCTGGACGGCCGGCGTGGCCGCCTCCCCGCTGATCGGGACCCTGGACGCGGAGACGGTGCGCGGGCGGCTCGCGGTGACCGCGGAGATGCGGGTGCCGCAGTTCGAGGGCGTGTTCGCGCTCGGCGACGCGGCGGCGGTGCCGGACCTGGCCAAGGGCGACGGGGCGGTGTGCCCGCCGACCGCGCAGCACTCGGCCCGGCAGGGCAAGAAGGCGGCCGACAACCTGGTCGCGGCGCTGCGCAACCAGCCGTTGCAGCCGTACTTCCACAAGGACCTGGGCCTGGTCGTCGACCTCGGCGGCAAGGACGCGGTGTCCAAGCCGCTGGGCGTGGAGCTGCACGGCGCGCCCGCCCAGGCGGTGGCCCGCGGCTACCACGTGATGGCGATGCGCACCAACGCCGCGAAGTACCGCACGGCGGCGAACTGGCTGCTGAACGCCACCGCGGGCGACGACTTCGTCCGCACCGGCTTCCTGGCCCGGCAGCCCGCCCGGCTGCGCGACTTCGAGTACACCGACGCGTACCTGTCCCGCGACCAGGTCCGCGAGCACGCGCAGGCGCTGCTGGCCAAGGGCTGAGCCGCGCCGGGGCCCCCGACCGGATCGCCTTCCGGTCGGGGGCCCTTCCGTGCCGTCAGCCCTGGCGGGCCTTGAAGCGCGGGTCCCTGCGGTTGATCACGAAGGTGCGCCCGCGGCGGCGGACCACCTGCGCGCCGGGCTTGGCCTTCAGGGAGCGGAGCGAGTTTCGGACGCGCATGACGGGGTCCTTCCTGGTCGGTGCCACTGCGGGCTGCAACCGGAACGGGCCGCCCGCTATTCCTCGCGGACATGACAGGCGTCAGAGGTCGTACGGGTGGAGCTCGGCGTGCGCGCACGGGCCAGCGGGGGCGGGCCGGGGCGCAGGCGGGTCAGGCGGATCGGCACGGGCCGTTCCTAGGTCAGTCGGGAGCCGGCGGCGGGGGCGGACAGGACGGCGGCCAGGTCGGCGGCGAGGTCGGCGGCCTCGGCCGGGTCGAGGGTGGAGACGGTGATCCGGAGGCCGGGCGGGGAGGCGAGGCGGAAGCGGGCGCCGGGGGCGGTGACCCAGCCGCGGTGCAGCATCGCGGCGGCGGTGGCGGTCTCGTCCGCGACGGGCACCCAGACGTTCAGCCCGCTGGCGCCGTGCGCGCGGACGCCGTGCGCGGCCAGGGCGGCCAGCAGGGCGTCCCGGCGGGCGCGGTAGACGGGGGCGGGGACGGGCGGGCGGCGGCGCAGTTCGAGCAGGGCGCGCTGCAGGAGGTGGCTGACCCAGCCGGCGTCGAGGCGCTGGCGGCCCAGCACGCGGGCGACGGTGTCGGCGTCGCCGGCGCAGACGGCGACCCGCAGGTCGGGGCCGAACGCCTTGGCGGCGGAGCGCACCAGCGTCCAGTGCGTGACAGTGCCGGCGGCGAGCGAGTGGAAGGGCTGGTCGACCATGCCGTGGCCGTGGTCGTCCTCGATCAGGACGGTGCCCGGGCGGTCGGCCAGCACGGCGCGCAGTTCGGCGGCGCGGGCGGCGGTGAGGGCGGCGCCGGTGGGGTTCTGGGCCCGGCTGGTGACGATCAGGGCGCGGGCGCCGTGGTCGAGGGCGGCGGCGACCGGGCCGGGCAGCGGGCCCTGGTCGTCGACCGGGACGGGGGCGGGACGCAGGCCGAGGGCGGGCAGCAGGTCGAGCAGGCTGCCCCAGCCCGGGTCCTCGACGGCGACGGTGTCGCCGGGGCGCAGGTGGGCGGCCAGCACCCGGGAGATGGCGTCCAACGCGCCGGAGCAGACCGCGAGTTCGCCCTCGGGGACGCCGTCGGCGCGGAACTCGGCGCGGTAGTCGGCGAGCAGGCCGGGCTCGGCGACGGGGTGCCCGTACAGCACGGCGGGGCCGGCGGCGGCGACCGCCAGGGCGGGGCCGAGCGGGGGCAGCAGGGCCGGGTCGGGGTTGCCGGCCGAGACGTCCCGCGCGCCGGGCGGGACGGGCAGCCGGGCCTGGTCCCGCGGGGCGGTGACGGGGCGGGGGCGGACCCGGCTGCCGCGCCGCCCGGCGGTCTCGATGACGCCGCGCTCGCGCAGCAGGCGGTAGGCGGCGGCCACCGTGTTGGGGTTCACCCCGAGCCCGTCGGCCAGCTCGCGCAGCGGGGGCAGGGCGGCGCCGGGGGCCAACTCCCCCGCGGCGACGGCGCGTTCGACGTCGGCGGCAATCTCGCTGGCTCGCCGACCGGTGATCCGATACTCTCCTAGCACAAAGCAGATTATGCACTAGTGCAGAGGAGTTGTCATGTCGGACGGTCCCGGCGGGTCGTACACCAGGGACGACCTGACCACCCCCACCCGCTCCAAGGAGCGCGCCGCCTGGGACGAGGAGACGGTGCACGCGATCCTGGACGCCGGATCCCTGTGCCACCTCGGCTTCGTCCGGGACGGCGCCCCGGTCGTGCTGCCCACCCTGTACGCCCGGGTCGGCAACCGGCTCTACCTGCACGGCTCCACCGGCAGCCGCCCGCTGCGCGGGGCGCGGGGCGAGCAGGGCCTGCCGGTGTGCGTGACGGTGACGCACCTGGACGGGCTGGTGCTGGCCAAGTCCGCCTTCCACCACTCCGTCAACTACCGCTCGGTGGTGGCGCACGGCACCGCGCACCAGGTCACCGACCCGGCGGAGCTGCGCCTGGCGCTGGACGCGATCGTCGACCAGGTGCTGCCGGGCCGCTCGGCCGACTGCCGGCCGGCCAACGCCAAGGAGCTGGCCGCCACCGCGGTGGTCCGGCTGGAGCTGGAGCGGGTCTCGGCCAAGACCCGCACCGGCGGCGTCAACGACGAGGAGGAGGACCTCGGCCTGCCGTACTGGGCCGGCGTCGTCCCGGTCGCCCCCGCGCACGGCACGCCGCTGCCCTCCCCGCACACCGACGCCGAGGTCCCCGCCTACCTGCGGGAGCGGCCGTGCTGATCCGGGGGTGGGACCGCGGCGCGGAGCAGGAGTGGCGCCAGTGGCTGGCCGAGGGCCGGAGCTTCGGCACGCTGGCGGCCAACGGGCCCGACGGCCCGGTGCTCACCCCCGCGCCCTTCCTGCTGGACGCCGGGGCGGGCGAGGTGCTGCTGCACCTGTCCGCCGCCAACCCGCTGCTGGCCGCGGTGCGCGCCGACCCGCACGTGACGCTGGCCGTCACCGACGACCACGCCTTCGTCCCCGGCCGCTGGCGCGCCGCCCCGTACACCCCGACCAGCTACTACGCCTCCGTGCAGTTCTCCTGCACCGCCGAGCTGGTCGAGGACCCGGCGGAGAAGGCCGCGCTGATCGACCGGCAGCTGGCGCACTTCCAGCCCGAGTGGCCCGCGGACCGGGTGGAGCCGCAGAGCGCCTACTGGGCGCAGCTGACCGCCGTCCGGGGGCTGCGGCTGACGGTGCGCCGGGTACGGGCGAAGTTCAAGTACGACGACAAGAAGCCGGTCGAGCTCCAGGGCGAGGTCGCCGAGCGGCTGGCCGAGCGGCACGCGGCCACCGGGAACCCGCAGGACGCGGCCGCCCGCGCGCAGCTGCTACGGCGGATGGCCCTGCGGGCGGGCGCCGCTGACCGTTCGTCGGACTGACAGTTGATCGGCCCCGGGCGTGTCGGACGCGTACGGCGGGGTAGCCGCTGGTCGAATTACCTCCGGAGATTTCCGTCCAAAACGGGACGGAACGTCATGTAGGGAGAGACCACTGGCTACCCACGCCGCCCCCAGGGACGAACACCTCGGCCACGTGGTGTTCATCTCCGCCGCCGCCGCGATGGGCGGATTCCTGTTCGGCTACGACAGTGCGGTGATCAACGGCGCGGTCACCGGCATCCAGAAGCACTTCGGCGTCGGCAACGGCGAGACCGCGTTCGTGGTCGCGATCGCCCTGCTCGGCTCGGCGGCCGGCGCGGTGGTGGCCGGCTGGCTGGCCGACCACTACGGCCGGGTGCGCACCATGCTGCTGGCCGCGGTGCTGTTCGCGATCAGCGGCGTCGGATCGATGTTCCCGCCCAGCATCGAGGTGCTCGGGATGTGGCGCGTGCTGGGCGGCATCGCCATCGGCATCGCCTCGGTGATCGCCCCGACCTACATCGCCGAGGTCGCGCCGACCGCGTACCGGGGCCGGCTGGCCTCCTTCCAGCAGATGGCCATCGTGCTCGGCATCACCGTCTCGCAGCTCGCCAACTGGGCGCTCAACCAGGCCGCCGACGGCCAGTCCACCAACCACCTGGCGGGTGTCCAGGCCTGGCAGTGGATGCTCGGCGTGGAGGCCGTGCCCGCCATCGTCTACGGACTGATGGCGCTGTCCATCCCCGAGTCGCCGCGCTACCTGCTCGCCGACAACCGGGAGGCGCAGGCCCGCAAGGTGCTGGCCGAGGTCGAGGGCTCGGACGTCGACCTGGACGCCCGGGTCACCGAGATCCGCCGCGTCCTGAACACCGAGCACAAGCCGCGCCTGAAGGACCTGCTGGGCGGGCGGTTCGGGCTGCTGCCGATCGTCTGGATCGGCATCGGCGCCTCGGTGTTCCAGCAGTTCGTCGGCATCAACGTGATCTTCTACTACTCGTCGTTCCTGTGGCAGTCGGTCGGCATCGACGAGTCCAACTCGCTGCTGATCTCGCTCTCCACCTCGATCGTCAACGTGGTCGGCACCGTGGTCGCGATGCTGCTGGTCGACCGGATCGGCCGCAAGCCGCTGGCGCTGGCCGGCTCCGCGGGCATGGCCGTCGCGCTCGGCCTGGCCGCCTGGGCGTTCTCCTTCCGGCAGGGCACCGGCGACAGCGCGACCCTGGACGACGCGTACGCCACCACGGCGCTGGTGGCCGCGCACGTCTTCGTGTTCTGCTTCGCCTTCTCCTGGGGCGTGGTGGTCTGGGTGCTGCTCGGCGAGATGTTCCCCAACCGGATCCGGGCACTGGCCCTGTCGGTGGCCGCCTCCGCGCAGTGGATCGCCAACTGGGCGATCACCGTCACCTTCCCCAACCTCTCGGACTGGAACCTGTCGGCGACGTACGTCATCTACGCCTGCTTCGCGCTGCTGTCCATCCCGTTCGTGGCCTTCTGCATCAAGGAGACCAAGGGCAAGGCGCTGGAGGAGATGGGCTGAGCCGCCCTCCCTCCCGGCCGGCCCCGCCCGGCCGGGAGGGAAAAGCGCTGGACGGCGGGGGTGTGGCAGGTCCATGGTCGGGCGGTGAACCTCCTCGACCCGGCCTGGGCCGGCCGCAACTACCGCATCCAGACCGCCGCGACGGTGGTGAGCGGGCTCGGCAACGCCGCGGCTCCGATCGCCACCGCTTTCGCGGTCCTGCACTCCGGCGAGCACTGGGGCAGCACCGAGGTCGGCTACGTGACCGCCGCCCGGACGGTGCCGCTGGTGGTGCTGCTGCTGGTCGGCGGCGCGATCGCCGACCGGCTGCCCCGGCACCTGGTGATGGTCGGGGCGAACCTGTTCAACGCCGCCTCGCAGGCGGTGCTGGCGGCGCTGGTGCTGCTCGGGCACCCGAGCCTGTGGGCGCTGATGGCGCTCTCCGCGGCGGGCGGCGCGGGCCAGGCGTTCTACGCGCCGGCCGCCGAGGGGGTGATCCTGCGGGCGGTGCCGGCCGCGCACGCGGCGAAGGCGTTCTCGGTGTTCCGGATGGCGATGAACGGCGCCTCGATCGCGGGCGCGGCGCTCGGCGGCCTGCTGGTCGCCACCGCCGGGCCCGGCTGGGTGCTGGCGGCGGACGCGGCCTGCTTCGCCCTCGCGGCGGCGCTGCGGGTGGGCCTGCGGCCGGAGCCGGCGGCCGAACGGGGCTCGGCACGGCCCAGCCTGGCCCGCGAACTGCTGGTCGGCTGGCGGGAGTTCACCGCCCGGCGGTGGCTGTGGGCGATCGTGCTGCAGTTCGGCCTGATCAACGCCTGCGTGCTCGCCGTGGAGGCGGTGTACGGGCCGGTGGTGGCCGAGCGGCGGATGGGCGGCGCCGGGGCGTGGGGCGTGGCGATGGCGGCGCTGAGCGTGGGCATGGTGCTGGCGGGCCCGCTGATGACCCGCTGGCAGCCGCGCCGGCTGCTGCTGGTCGGCAACGGCGGGGTGTTCCTGTTCGGGCTGCCCCCGCTGGCGCTGGCGCTGGAGTGGCCGCTGCCGCTGGTCGCGGCGGCGATGTTCCTGGCCGGCGCGGGCACCACGGTGTTCCTGGTGGGCTGGATGGTGACGCTGCAGCAGGAGGTCCCGGAGGAGCTGGTGTCGCGGATGTCCGCCTACGACTCGTTCGGCTCGTTCGCGCTGCTCCCGCTGGGCACCGGCCTGGCCGGTCCGGCCGCGGCGGCGTTCGGCCTGTCCGGGGCGCTGTGGGGGTGCACGCTGGTCTGCGCGGTGCTGGCCGGGCTGGTGCTGCTGGTGCCGGAGGTGCGGCGGTTGGAGCGTGCGGCTCCGGAGGCGCGCTCCGGGGCGGTGGAACCGGAACCCGTCACTTCCGGGTGACAGTCGCTGACAGCTTGCAACCTCCCGGGCCCCCGGCTCGTCCGACCAGGTGACTGGCCGCGACCCGGGGGAGACGACCGCATGGGCAAGCCACTGCTGTACCTCGACGTCGACGGGGTGCTGAACCCGGTGTTCCCGCACCCCGACGACGACTTCGACACCCACGCCCTGCTGGGCTACTCGGTGCTGCTGTCACCGCGCCACGGCGAGTGGCTGCGCGAACTGGCCGACCGCTACACCCTTGTCTGGGCCACCACGTGGGAGGAGCGGGCCAACGAGCACATCGCCCCGCTGCTCGGGCTGCCCGAACTGCCGGTGGTGGTGTTCAGCGGCTACGTGCCGCAGCCGGGCGACCCCCGGGTGCCGCTGATGGAGCTGTTCTCGGCCGCCAAGTGGGCGCCGATCCTGCGGCACGCGCAGGGCCGCCCGTTCGCCTGGGTGGACGACTGCATCCCGCCGCGCCTGGTGCGGCGCAGCGTGCTGCGGGCGGACCGGCTGCTGCTGCCGGTCGACCCGGCGCAGGGCCTGCGGCGCGAGCACGTGGACCGGCTGCTGCGGCGGCCGCCGTCGCGGGCCTGGCCGAACCCGTGGGCCTGCTGAGGCCCCGGACCGGCACCGGGCGGCGGGCTGCCGGGCGGTCGGAGCGGGACGCGCAACGGCCCGGGCCCCGCGTCCGAGGACGCGGGGCCCGGGTGGCCCTGGTGGCGGCGGGTCAGATGGCGGCGCCGCCGTAGTAGCCGCCGACCTGGTTGCGGTAGGCCGGGTCGTCGGCGTGCTTGTCCTTGTCGTACTCCGGGGAGTTCTTCACCTCGTCCTGGGTCCGGTCGACCCACACCGTCTTCTCCGCGTCGTCGACCCGGGTGATGGTGCCGGCCGGGAGCAGCACCTCGCGGCCGAAGATCCACGGGCCGGTGTCGACCACGACGTAGCCCGCGCCGACGTCCACGGTGTGCTTGTCGACCTTCCCGATGTGCCCGTCCGTCGCCTCGACCCGGTACCCCGTCAGGTCCGAGCCCGCAGCGTAGCCCTCGGCACCCTCGTAGCCCCACATCGCCTCAGTCATGCGCCGCCTCCTCGTTCTCGCGTGTCTCGTTCTCCGTACGACGGGCCGCCTGCCCCGGCGCCGGGGAACCATGCCTCGTCCACGGATCCGCCGGTGGGACGCAGGTGCATCCGGGGGTGAATCGGGTGCCGGGGGCGACTGGGGCCCCGGGAGGGGGATAGACGAGAAGAGCCCCCTGCGCCGCCGGTGCACGGCGCCCCCGGGCGCCCGCACGGGGTGCGCGCCGGAACCCCACGGGAAAGCGAGTCCGATGTCCTCCGTACCACTGTCGGCGTCCGCGGGAGGCCGAGCCGCCCCGCCCGGGCGGGGCGGACCCTCCGGTGTGCTCCCTCCCCCGGCCGAAGAACGCGGTTCGCCCGGCGGAACGGGGTCTCTTTCGGGGTGGGCCCCGGCATCGGCCGGGTGCGTCGACGGCGACGTGCCGGGCGCGGTCGGCCGGGTGCTCGACCACTACCTGGACCACCGGGTGGCGCGGGCGGCCGCCGCCGACGGGACCTTCGCGGCCGACGTCGCGCTCCGGGTGGCGGAGTTCACCCGGAGCGGGGGCAAGCGGACGCGGGGGCAGTTCCTGTGGTGGGCGATGCGCGCCTGCGGGCGGGGGGACGGGCCGGTCGGCACCGCGCTGGCCACGGCGGCGGCGCTGGAGCTGCTCCAGACCTGCGCGCTCGTCCAGGACGACGTGATGGACGGGTCGGTGACGCGCCGCGGCCGCCGGGCCCTGCACCTGGACGTGGCCGCCCGGTACGCGCCCGACGCGGGCGAACGGGGGGCCGAGCACCTCGGCGCGGTCGCGGGCGTCCTCGCCGGGGACCTGGCCCTCGCCTGGGCGGACGACCTCGCGGCCGCCGCGCAGGCGGAGCTGCGGGCGCAGGCCGGGGCCCGGGTGCGGGAGGTCTGGTCGGACCTGCGGACGGAGGTGGTCGCCGGCCAGTACGCGGACGTGCACGGCCAGGTGACCCGGTCGCGTTCGCCGGGCCGGGCGCTGCGGATCGCCCGGCTCAAGAGCGCGATGTACTCGGTGGAGCGGCCCGTGCACCTGGGCGCCGTGCTGGCCGGGGCCGGACCGGAGGAGGTGGCGGAACTGCGCCGCGCGGGCCGTTGCGCGGGCATCGCCTTCCAGCTCAGGGACGACCTCGACGGGGTCTTCGGGGATCCCGCGCGGACCGGCAAGCCCTGCGGGGAGGACCTCCGGGCGGGCAAGCCCACCTACCTGGCCGCGGTGGCGCACGCCCGGGCGGCGGCCGCCGGCGACCGGGTCTCGTCGAGCGTGCTGGAGCGCCGCCTGGGCGACCCGGACCTGGACGACGAGGCGTTGGCCGAGGTCAGGGAGGTGCTGGTCGGGACGGGGGCGCGGGCCGCCGTGCTGTCCCTCGTCGAGCGGCTCTCCGCACGCGGCGCGGAGCACCTGGAGCGGGCCCGCCCGGCGGGTCCCGGCGCCGGGCGGCTGGCCGACCTGCTCAGGGCGGCCGCCGGGCCGGCGCCGGGACCCGCCGGTGCGTGCGGTGCGGGGGCGGCGCGGTGAGGCGCGCCGTGCCGCCGTCCGACCACGTGGTCGTCGTCGGGGCGGGTCTGGCCGGGCTGTCCGCCGCCTGCCACCTGATCGGCGCGGGGCGGCGGGTGACCGTCGTCGAGCGGGACGAGGGGCCCGGCGGGCGGGCGGGGCGGATCCGGCGGGGCGGGTACCTCTTCGACACCGGGCCCACCGTGCTGACCATGCCCGACCTCGCCGACGAGGCGTTCGCGGCGGTCGGCACCTCGTTGCGGGCGCACGTGGACCTGCTGCCGCTGCACCCCGCCTACCGGGCCCGGTTCGCCGACGGCAGCACGCTGGACGTGCACACCGACGCGGAGGCGATGGAGGCCGAGGTGGCGCGCTTCGCCGGGGCCCGGGAGGCCGCGGGCTACCGGGAGCTGCGCCGCTGGCTCGTCCGGCTGCACCGGGCGCAGATGCGGCGCTTCATCGACGCCAACTTCGACTCGCCGTGGCAGCTGCTCAACCCGGACCTGGTGCGGCTGGCCGCCCTGGGCGGGTTCGGCCGGCTCGCGCCGCGGATCGGGCGCCACCTGCGCGACGAGCGGCTGCAGCGGGTCTTCTCGTTCCAGTCGCTGTACGCGGGGGTGGCGCCGGCCCGGGCCCTGGCCGCCTACGCGGTCATCGCCTACATGGACACGGTGGCCGGGGTGTGGTTCCCGCGCGGCGGCATGCACGCGCTGCCGCTGGCGATGGCCGCCGTCGCCGGGGCGGCGGGGGCCGCGTTCCACTACGGGAGCACCGTGACGCGCCTGGAGCGGCGCGGGGACAGGGTCACGGCCGTGGTCACCGACCGCGGGCGGATCGCCTGCGACGCGGTCGTGCTCACCCCCGACCTGCCGGTGGCGTACCGGCTGCTGGGGCGGGCGCCCCGGCGGGCGGTGCCGCTGCGGTTCTCGCCGTCGGCGGTGGTGCTGCACCTGGGCACCGACCGGACGTGGCCGGAGCTGGCCCACCACACCCTGTCGTTCGGCCGCGCCTGGGAGCGGACGTTCGACGAACTGACCCGCACCGGAAGCCTGATGACGGACCCCTCGCTGCTGGTCACCCACCCGACCGGCACGGACCCGTCGGCGGCCCCGGCCGGGCGGCACACCCACTACGTGCTGGCCCCGGTGCCCAACACCGCCGTCGGCCCGGGCGCCGCGGCCTGGGCCGACCTGGCGCCCGGCTACCGCGACCACCTGCTCGACACCCTGGAGCGGCGCGGGCTGACCGGGATCGGCGCGGCCGTGGAGGAGGAGTGCCTGGTGACCCCGGCGGACTGGACCGCCCTGGGGCACGCGGCCGGCACGCCGTTCTCCGCGGCCCACACCTTCGCGCAGACGGGTCCGTTCCGGCCGCGCAACCTGGTGCGGGGCCTGGAGAACGTGGTGCTGGCCGGGTGCGGCACCACTCCCGGGGTCGGCGTCCCGACCGTGCTGATCAGCGGGAAGCTCGCCGCCGCCCGGATCACCGGTGCCGACCGGCCGGCCCCGGGGCGCCGCCGCGCGCCTTCGGCGCCCGGCGCGGTGCCGCTCGCCTCCCCGACCGCAGGAGCAGCACATGACGGCCCGTGAACTGGACGCCGCGGGGATCACCGCCCCCGACCTGCGGGCGGCGTACACCGCCTGCCGCGAGCTCAACGCCCGACACGGCCGCACCTACTTCCTGGCGACCCGGCTGCTGCCGCCGGAGCGCCGGAGCGCGGTCCACGCGCTGTACGGCTTCGCCCGGTGGGCGGACGACATCGTGGACGGGCTGGACCGGCGCGAGCCGCCCGCCGAGCGCGACCGGCTGCTGGGGGTGCTGGAGCGGGACCTGGCGCAGGGCCTGCGGCACGGCGGCGCGGCGGAGCCGGTGGTGCGGGCGGTCGCGGACACCGCGGAGCGGTACGGCATCGACCCGGCGCTGTTCACCGACTTCATGGCCTCGATGCGCGCCGACCTCACCGTCACCGACTACCCGACCTACCGGGACCTGTGCGGCTACATGCACGGTTCGGCGGCGGTGATCGGCCTGCAGATGCTGCCCGTCCTCGGCACGGTGACCAGCCGCGCCGAGGCCGAGCCGTACGCGGCCGCCCTCGGGGTGGCGTTCCAGTTGACCAACTTCCTGCGCGACGTGGGCGAGGACCTGGACCGCGGCCGGGTGTACCTGCCGGCCGACCTGCTCGCGGCCCACGGGGTGGACCGGCCGCTGCTGGAGTGGAGCCGCCGCACGGGCCGGGACGACGCCCGCATCCGGGCCGCGCTGGTGGCGGCCGCCGCGCTGACCCGCGGCGCCTACCGGGACGCCGAGCCGGGCATCGCGATGCTGGAGCCCCGGGTGCGGCCCTGCATCCGGACGGCCTTCCTGCTGTACGGCGGCATCCTCGACGCGATCGCCGGGGACGGCTACCCGGTGCTGCACCGGCGCGCGGTGGTGCCGGTGCACCGGAGGGCGGCCGTCGCCGCGTCGGGGCTGACCCGCCTCGTGGCGGCCCGGGTGCGGGTCCCGGCGCGGGGCGGGTCCCCGCCCGGGCGCCCGCGCCGCCCTGGGGCGGGGCGGTGAGCGCCCGGCCGCGTTGGCGGCCGCCGCTGCGGCTGCGCCGGGCGGCGGCCTGGGCGCGCCAGGAGCCGTCGTGGCGGCAGGCGCGGCCCGCGCTGATCGCCGCCGCGCTGGAGCGGGCGGGGGCGCGGCCCGCCGGGAACTGGTTCGCCGTCGGCGCGGCCGGGGAGGTCGCCGCCGGCGGTCGGCCGTGCGGGCGGCTGGTGGCGGGCACGGAGGTGGTGCTGTGGCGGGACGTCGCGGGCGCGCTGCGGGCCGGGCCGGGGGTCTGCCCGCACCTGGGGGCGCCGCTGAAGGACGGCCGGGTGGTGTGCGGCACGCTGGTCTGCCGCTGGCACGGGCTGGCCCTGGACGGCGGCCCGGCGGCCGGCTGGGAGCCCTTCCCGGTGCACGAGGACGGGGTGCTGGCCTGGGTGCGGCTGGACGCCGCGGGGGGCGGGGAGCCCACCGGGCGGCCGGTGGCGGTGGAGCGGCCCGAGCTGCGGGGGGCGGTCGCGGCGGTGTACACGGGGCTGGGCCGCTGCGAGCCGGAGGACGTGGTGGCCAACCGGCTGGATCCGTGGCACGGCTCCTGGTTCCACCCCTACTCGTTCGCGGACCTGGCGGTGCGGGAGGTGCCGGACGGCACCGGGGAGGACCGGTTCGCGGTGGACGTGTCGTTCCGGGTGGCCGGACGGCTGGTGGTGCCGGTGCGCGCGGTCTTCACCGCACCCGGGCCGCGCACGGTCGTCATGCGCATCGTCGAGGGCGAGGGGGCGGGGTCGGTGGTGGAGACCCACGCGACCCCGCTGACCGCCCCCTCCTCCCCCGCCCCGCGCACGGCGGTGGTGGAAGCGGTCGTCGCCTGTTCCGGGCGGCGGGGTTTCGCCGTGGCCCGGGCGCTGGCCCCGGCCCTGCGGCCGCTGGTGCGCCGCACCGCGGGTCGGCTGTGGCGCGACGACCTGGCCTACGCGGAGCGCCGCTGGGCGCTGCGCAGCACCGGCCGTTTCCCCGGCTGACGGGGCCGGGCGGCCGGGCGGCCATCAGCGGGCCGCCCGGCGGGCCAGGGCCCGCAGCAGGCGGGAGCGGCCGGCCCGGGGCACCGACCACAGGGTCTGGCCGGTGACGCCCCAGCGGGCGAGCAGGGTGTTGGCGGCCTGGAAGCCGGTGGTGGCGGCGCGTTCCATCAGGGCGACGGGCAGGTCGGTGCGGACGAGGTCCCCGGCGAGGACGACGGCGGGGTGCGGGGTGGCGACGCCGGGGCGGCGCGGCCAGCCGCCGACCGGGAAGACCGGGCAGTCCCGGCGCCATTCGTGGCGGACGTCCACCGTCCGGGCGTCGCGGGTCTCCGGGTAGACCTCGTGCAGCCGGGCCGTCATGCGTTCCTGGAACTCCTCCGGTTCGGCGTCCTCGGCCACGGCGTAGGCGTGCAGTTCGACCACGGACCCGCCGGTGCGGGCGGACCAGCGGGCCGCTTCGCCCTCCCAGCGCTCCAGCACGCTGACGTTGTCCAGCCCGTCGTAGCCGCTGGTGCCGAGGAAGCCCGGCCGGTCGGCGGCGACCGGGCGGTCCAGCCAGAGCCGGGAGACCAGGAAGGGCGGCGCGGTGCGCAGCGCGGCGATGTTGGCGCGCCAGGCCGGGTCGCCCAGGTCCGCGGAGTTCGCGACGAGGTCCCGCAGGCCGGCCGGGTCCAGGGCGAGGACCACGGCCTGGTGGCGTTCGGTTCCCCCGCCGGGGGTCGCCACTTCGAGGTCCCCGCCGGGCAGCGGCCGGACCGCGTCGACGGCGGAGCCGGTGCGCAGGTCGACGCCGAGGGCGGTCAGGTAGGCGGCCAGCGGCTCCCACAGGGCCTGCGGGTAGGGCTCGGTGGGGACGTCGAAGAGCAGTCCTTCGGAGGAGCCGAGGAAGTAGATGTGGAACATCAGCAGCAGTTCGGCGGCGGACAGGTCGCGCGGGTCGGTGAAGAAGCTGCGGGAGAACACCTCGAAGGCGAGGTGGCGGGCGGCCTCGGGGAAGTTGATCCGCCGCAGCAGGTCGTGCGCGCTGGTGGTGTCGTGGCGTTCGAAGACCTCGGGGAGGCGGACGTCCAGCAGCGGGAGGGCGGCCCGGGCGTCCAGGGCGGCGAGGTCGCGCAGGCCGAAGGTGGGGCTGAGGGCGACGAAGCCGGCGGCGCTGAACGGCGGGGTGCGCGGTACCCGGGCGAAGCCGTCGGTCGCCCCGGAGCGTCGGCGCAGCGGGTAGTCGGGCAGGCCGACCAGCCGGGTCAGGCCGGGGTCGGTGCGCCGCAGCAGGCCGCGCAGGTTGTAGTACTGGCGGAAGAAGGCGTGGAAGCCCCGGCTCATCGTCGCGGTGGACCCGTCGGCGAGGCGGGTGCGCCAGCCCGCGACCCGCCCGCCCAGCACGGGTTCCCTCTCGTGGAGGACCACGTCGATGCCGCGTTCGGCGAGGGCCGTCGCGGCGGCGAGGCCGGCGATCCCGCCGCCGACCACGGCCACCCGGGGCGGCTCGGCCCCCGGGAAGCGGGGGCGGCCGGGGGCGGCGGGCAGCACTTCGGCGCGGCGGTCCCGGCCGTGCCGGGCGCCGGACGGGGTGCGGCTCATGCCCGCACCGCCGGGAGGACGGCGGCGGGGCGGGCGGGGTGGTCGTGGTGCCGGAGCGCGGTCACGGTGGTCCTCAGGGGTGGGCGGGGCTGGTGCCGGGCGCGGCCCGGCGGGGCAGCAGCGGCAGTTCGACGGCCGACCGCAGCATGGGGCCGACGGGGCAGCGCAGGCCGATGCGGAGTCCTTCGAGGGGGGTGCTCGCGCCGTCCAGGAAGCGGAGCACCTGGGCGGCGGGGGTGCGGCGGAACAGGTCGGTGAAGAAGCGGGGCCCGTCGATGCGACCGGTGTCCAGGGCGCGCAGCAGGACCGCGTCCATGGCCAGGTCCCGTCGGCGGTGGGGGGCGGGGGCCGGGGCGGGGCGGTGCGGCGCGGCGGGGCGGCCGAGGGCCTCGGTGATGGCGCGGCTCTGCCGCTGGACGGCGGCGAAGGTGTAGCCGGTGGCGGGGCGGGTGGCGCCGCCGGCCGTGCCGATGTGCACGTGCGCGGGGGCGATGCGGCGGGGGAAGCGGCCGTCCGTCATCGGGATGGCGCCCTGTTCGACGCCCTCCACGGTGAGTCCGCCCAGGCCCAGGACTCCCCCGGTGTAGGAGCGCAGGGCGCGTTCGTAGGCGGGGACGGTCAGCGGGTGCCGGGAGAACTCGGTGTACTCCACCAGGGCGCGGTCGGGGGCCAGCGGCAGGACGTACCCGAAGGCGAGGCCGTGGGCGGGCTGCGGGACCCGGAAGTCCATCAGGTCCGCCGTGCCCGGGTCGAAGCGCGGGCGGTCGGTGCGCACGAACCAGCCCCGGAAGTGCTGCAGCAGGGCGGTGCGGGCCAGCGGGGCCCGGGCGGGCGGCCTGGAGTCGAAGACGTACCGGGCGTCGAGGATGAGCGGCCGCCCGGCCGGGTCGTCGGCGTGCACCCGGGCGCCGGACCGGCCGTCCGTCCTCGCCCGCACGTGCCGGACGGTGGCGCGCAGGACCCGGACCCGGGGATGGGCCGCGAGCCGGGTGCGGACCAGTTCCTCGAAGGCGGTGGAGCGCAGCATCCGGTAGCGCAGGGGGGCGGGTGCCGCTTCGACCCGGTCGCCGTCGGGGCCGGTGATCCGCAGCCGGGACCACTGCGCGGTGACGGCCTCCTCGTACGCCCCGGGCCCGTCGTCCCAGAAGCACCAGGTCCGGGGGGCCGGGCGCAGCGGGCCCTCCGGCGCCTCGACCAGGGTCACGTCGAACCGGGGGCCGCCGGCCCCCTGCAGGTCGTGCCTGACCAGGCAGTCGGCCAGGCTGAGTCCGGCGGCTCCCCCGCCGATGATCACCAGCGCGAGGGGCGCGGCTTCCGGGGTGCCTCTCAACTCGCTTCCGCCTTCCGGCTCCGGACGGGGTGCGGGGCGTCCGACCCGTCCCCGGCGTACGGCCCGGGCTCCGTCCGGCGGGGCGCCCGGGGGGTGCTCCCACCCTGTCACCTCTGTCCCGGGCCGGTCGCGCCATCCGCCGGGACGGGCCGCCGTGTCGCCGGCCGGTGGATCCGGTGCGGCGGGGCGCGGCGGGTCCGCCTCCCGCCCGAACGGTGCGCGAGCGGTGCGCCTTTGCGCCCGGGCGCGGCCGGGTGGAGCGTGGGGAGTGGAAGCGAACCGGTACGCCACGAGACTCGGAACCACCGGGAGGACGCCATGTCCGTCAGCCACTCCGTCCCCGCTTCGGTCGGGTTGCCCGGCCACTCCCTGCCGGTCGAGACCCCCGAGTGCGAGGGCTCGACCACGCACGGCATCTCCACCCCCGAGGCGGTGGAACTGCGCACCGCCTGGCCCGGCTGGGTCCCCCTGCTGGTCATCATGGTCATGGTGGTCTGCTGCATCGGCTTCGCCGTCGGGCGGATCTTCGCCTGAGGAAGGAGCCGCCGCCCCGGGCCCGGGCCCGACCCCGGACCCGGCCGCAGCGGGTCAGCGGCGGCGGTCGGCGAGGGCGCGGGCCGCGGCGGCGATCGCGTCGCGGGAGATGCCGGCGGCCCGCAGCAGCTCCTCGGTGGTGCCGGAGCCGGGGAGGCCGGTGGCGCCGAGGTGGGTGACCGCGGGGTGGGCGTCGGCGGCGGCGAGGGCGGACAGGACGGCCTCGCCGAGGCCGCCCTCGGGGTGGTGGTCCTCGGCCACCACCAGGGCCCCGGTCTCGCGGGCGGCGCGCAGCAGAGCGTCGGTGTCGACGGGCTTGACGGAGTAGAGGTCGAGCACCCGGACGGGGACGCCCTCCTCGGCCAGCAGGTCGGCGGCGGCCAGGCACTCGTGCAGGGTCACTCCGGCGCCGACCAGGGTGACCCGGTCGTCCGGGCCGTGGCGCAGGGTCTTGGAGCCGCCGATCGGGAACTCCTCCTCGGGGCCGTACAGCACCGGGTAGGCACCGCGGGTGGTGCGCAGGTACGAGATGCCGGGCAGGTCGGCCACGGCGGCGGTCAGGGCGGCGGTGGCGGTGGCGTCGGCCGGGTAGAGGACGGTGGAGCCGCGGACGGCGCGCATCATGGCGAGGTCCTCCAGGCCCATCTGGGAGGGGCCGTCCTCGCCGATCTCCACGCCGGTGTGGGTGCCGCACAGCGTCATGGTGATCTGGGAGACGGCGGCCATCCGGATGAAGTCGTGGGCGCGGGTGAGGAAGGCGGCGAAGGTGGTCGCGTAGGGCCGGAAGCCCCGCACGGCCATGCCGACGGCGGTGGCGACCATCTGCTGTTCGGCGATGTAGCTCTGGAAGTACCGGGTGGGGTGGGCCTTCGCGAAGTCCTCGGCGTGGGTGGAGTTGCCGACCTCGGCGTCCAGCGCGACCACGTCGGGGCGGGCGCCGAGGGCGGCGAGCGTCTTGCCGTAGGCGACCCGGGTGGCGACCTGCTCGCCGGGCTCGAAGCGCGGCAGTTCGACCTCGGGGGCGTGCACCTTGAGGGCGGGGCTGCCGTGCGGGGGCTGCGGTCCGCGCACCCGCAGGTCGCGCTGCCCGCCCAGTTCGGCGACGGCGCGTTCGGCGAGGTCCTCGGGCAGCGGCTTGCCGTGCCAGCCCTCCTGGTCGGCGACCTCGGCGACGCCCCGCCCCTTGACGGTGCGGGCGACGATCACGGTGGGCGCGGTGCCGTCGGCGGCCGTGGTCAGGGCCCGGTCGACGGCGTCCAGGTCGTGGCCGTCGACGACCAGGGCGCGGCAGCCGAAGGCCTCGACCCGGCGGGCGTAGGCGTCGGTGTCCCACTGGAGTTCGGTGGGGCCGCTCTGGCCGAGCCGGTTGACGTCGATGATCGCGGTGAAGTTGCCGAGCCGGTGGCGGCCCGCCGCGTCCAGAGCCTCCCAGACGGAGCCCTCGGCGGTCTCGCTGTCGCCGCACAGCACCCACACCCGGAAGTCGCGGCGCTCCAGGTCGCGGCCGGCCAGCGCGATGCCCACGGCGTAGGCGACGCCCTGGCCGAGCGAGCCGGTGGCCAGGTCGACCCAGGGCAGTTCCGGGGTGGGGTGGCCCTGGAGGCGGTGGCCGAAGCGCCGGTAGGTGGTCATCAGCTCCTCGTCGCCGATCGCGCCCGCCGCCTTGAACATCGCGTACAGCAGCGGGGAGGCGTGGCCCTTGGAGAACACCAGGTGGTCGGCGTCCGGGTTGTCGGGCGCCTCCCAGTCGTAGCGCAGGTGGCGGGCCATCAGCACGGCCATCAGATCGGCGGCGGACAGGCTGGAGGTGGGGTGCCCGGACCCGGCCGAGGTGCTGGCGCGGACGGCGTCGACGCGCAGTTGCTGGGCGAGGTCGAAGAGCCGGGCGGGTTCGGTGTCGGGGCCGAGCAGGGACTGGGCGGTCATGTCGGACGGCCTTTCTGGTCGTGGGGTGCGGCGGGCCGCGGGGCGCGGGGCCGGGCGGGACGGCCGCGGCGCGCCTACCCGCTGGGCCGGCTCCGACGCACGGGTCGTCCGCCCGGCCCCCGGCTCCGGGAGCGGGGCGGGGTGTCGGGCGGGGCGGGGTGGGTAGAGGCGGGGCACAGTCGAGGAGGTGATGGAGATGGCAGCGACCACCGTGGTCCGGCGACCCGCGCCACCGCGTCCGCGTCCCCCGCTCGACCTGCGTACCCCCTCCGGCCGCCCGATGCCCTACTGAACCCGCCGTCCGGCGCAGGTCGGCGGGACGGGGCCGCCGGTGCGGGCCGGGCGCCCGCGACGGTCCGGCCGGGGGCGCGGGGAGCGGTCCGCCCGCGCACCGGCGGGCGGGCGGGCGTCACCCGATCGGGTGGTGCGATCCCGGCGGGGCGGTACGCCCGGTTCCAGAACGGCTCCGGCGCCGCGACGTCGGCCGCGCCCGCCGCCTCGACGAACCCGATACTGGAGGGCGGGGCCGTCGCGCCCGGCGCCCCGCAGGAGGGGCCGGCCCGGCGGGCGGGGGCCGCGAACGGGCCTTCCGGGAGCACCGGCGCACCGCCGCCGCGGTGGCGGCCGGCGGCGGCGCGCCCGCCCGGGACTGTCCGGGCCGCTGCCGGGCAGACGGGCCGGTGGGAAGTCCGCACGGGAGTGGAGGCGAGCACATGGCACCGATCGGTGAGCCGGAACGGCCGGGGGGTCTCCCCGGGGACCCGGACGAGATCACGGCGGAGCTGGCCCGGATCGCCGCCGAGGTGGAGGAGCGGGACGACGGGTCGCGGGGCGGGACGGCGCGCCGGGTGCGCGCGCTGGCGCGGCGGCTGGGCAACGGCCTGGCCCGCGGCGGCCACCGGCTCGGGACGGGTCCCCGCAACGGGCTGCGGATGCTGACCGAGCGGCTGCTGGACGCGGCCCCGCGGATCCCGGTGCGGAACCTGGCGACGCTCCGGGCCCAGCACCCCGGGGCCCGGACGCCGGACGAGCTGGCGGACCTGCTCGTCGCCGGGTCGGTGCGGGCCTCGACCGCGGTCGGCGCGAGCGCCGGGACGGTGGCGATGATGCCCGTACCGCTGGTGATGCCGGTCGAGCTGGCGTCCGAGCTGCTCGCCTCCGCGGCGATCGAGCTGAAACTGATCGCCGAGCTGTACGCGGTCTACGGCCAGGTGCCGGAGGGCTCCGCGCGGCAGCGCTCGTACGCGTACCTGGCGGTGTGGAGCGAGGGCCGCGGGATGGACCTGACCCGCCCGGGGGCGCTGCTGGCGCTGAACCGGAGCGCGGCGCTGCGCCGGCAGGTGAGCAGGCGGCTGACCCGCTCGGGGCTGCGCAAGCTTCCGACCCTGGCCCCGCTGCTGGCCGGTGCGGTGATCGGGGCGCGGGTCAACCGCAAGGACACCCTGCGGCTGGCCACCACCGTCCGGGAGGACCTGCGCGGGCGCCGACCCGCCGACCCCGGCTACTGGGACGCCGCCGGGGCCTGACCGGAAGCCGGTCCGGTCGCCGCGCCTGGTGCGTGCCGGGCGGTCAGCCGTGCGCCGGGCGGTCAGCCGTGCGCCGGGGGCCGCGGTGCGGGGCGGCGCTGCGCCGGCTGCTGGCGGCCGCGGGGCGCGGGTGCGGCGGTTCCGGCAG
>NZ_BAAANS010000035.1:0-91162 GCF_039529925.1 Kitasatospora saccharophila
GGCTGCGGGCGGCCGGAGCCGGCGGCGGGGGTGCGGCGCGGGCGGGGGGCGTCGCCGGGCGGGCGGCTCACCGCTGCGCCCCGGCGGACGGGCTGGCGGGCGGGGCCGGGGCCAGGTCGATGCCGGGGTCGGCGGGGGACGCGCCCGCGCCCGGCTGGGCGGACCCGGACGCGGACCCGGAGGCGGTGGGGTCGGCGGTCGGCTCCGCGGCGGGGGCACCGGAGCCGGAGGCGGAAGCGGAGGCGGAGGGGTCGGCGCTGCTGGGGCGCGGCACCGGCGGCTTGTCCTGGGCGGGCTTGGCGGTGCCGGTGACCGTGCCGTCCGGGTTGAGGAAGGCCGGGTCGCCGCCGGGCACCATGCCGAGCGCGCGGGCCCGCTGCTCCAGCGCGTCGGGCGCGGACTGCTCGGCGATCTGCTGCTGGAGGGTCTGCTGCCGGTCGGTGGCCTCGGTGGTCTGCTTCTTGAGCCGGGCGAGCGTGAACGACCCTTCGTTCAGGGCGGTGTTGAGCATCAGCAGCCCGAGCAGCCCGGCCGACAGCAGGGCGACCACCAGCACCGCGAACGGGGTGCGTCCCCGCATCGAGCGCGCCCCGGGCCGGACGGTGATCCGTGCCCTGCCCCCCTGCCCGGGGACGCTCCCCCGGGTCCGCTCGCCGGCCACCGGCACCGCTCCACTCCCCTTCGCTCCGCTGCTCCCGGCGGCTGGCTACCTCCGGGTCCGTCTGATCCTCTCCGCCACCCGCAGCCGCACGGGCGCGGCGCGCCGGTTCTCCTCGATCTCCGCCTCGGTGGCCAGTTCGGCCCCGCGGGTGAGGAGTTTCAGCCAGGGCTGGAGCTCCTCGGGGATCACCGGCAGGCCCGGCGGGGCGGTGGAGGTGGCGCCCGCCTGGAGGTACTGCTTCACCAGGCGGTCCTCCAGCGACTGGTAGGACATCACCACGATCCGGCCGCCCACCGCGAGGGCGTCCAGCGCGCCGGGGATCGCCCGGTCCAGCACCTCCAGCTCGCCGTTGACCTCGATCCGCAGCGCCTGGAAGGTCCGCTTGGCCGGGTTGCCGCCGGTGCGCCGGGTGGCCGCCGGGATGGCGTTGCGGACCAACTCCACAAGACGAGCGCTGTTGGTGAACGGTTCCCGCTCGCGTTCCCGCAGAACGGCGGAGGCAATCCTCCCGGCGAACCGCTCCTCGCCGTAGACCTTGAGGATCCGGGCCAGGTCGCCGTGGCCGTAGGTGTTGAGGACCTCGGCTGCCGAGATGCCGCGGGTCTGGTCCATCCGCATGTCCAGCGGGGCGTCCTGGGCGTAGGCGAAGCCGCGGTCGGCCTCGTCCAGCTGCATCGAGGAGACGCCGAGGTCGAACAGCACGCCCTGCACCTCGGGGACGTCCAACTCGTCGAGGACGCGCGGGATCTCGTCGTACACGGCGTGCACCAGGGTGGCCCGGTCGCCGAACGGGGCGAGCCGCTCGGCGGAGAGCTTCAGGGCCTGCGGGTCGCGGTCGACGGCGATCAGGCGGACGTCCGGGAAGCGGGTCAGCAGGGCCTCGCTGTGGCCGCCCAGGCCCAGGGTGGCGTCCACCACCACGGCGCCGGGCGCCGAGATCGCCGGAGCGAGGGCGTCCAGGCAGCGCTCCAGCATCACCGGGATGTGCCGGGGGGCGGGGCTGTCGGTACTCATACGGGGGCGGGGCCCTTCCTCAGGTGCGGTGTGGCCGGGCCATTCTCGCGCACCGGGCGGGCCGGGCCGCACGCCGCCCGTGGTCCCCGCCCGCTCGCTCGGGGGAAGGAGCGACCGCCCGGCACCGGGGAAGGTGCGCCAGGTGGGCACGGAGCGGGAGGAGGCCGCGGGCTGCGTACGGGGCGGGCCCGGCGCGGAGAGCGGCCGGACCGCCCGATCCCCGGGCGCCGTCCGCCGTGCTCCACTGCGCCTGCAGCCTATCGTCCGCGCCCCGCCAGTCAACGCCCCGCTCCGGCGCACCACCCGGGCGGCCGTACCGGTTCGCGCAGGTCGGGCCGGTGGGCGGGGGTCGGCGGGGCCCGCCGGGGGCGGGGCGCGGGTGGCGGCGGGTGCGCCGGGCGAACCGGGGCGAAGCCGTTCGAACCGCTGTCCGCGGCGGACGGCGGACGGGCGGCTCCGCGGGATTGCCCGCTCCCGCGGCGAACCGCGGGGGCCCGTACCCCGTCCCAAACCGGGACAGCCTTCGCGTGTCGCCCGGGCGGGTGACTTCTGGCCGTGGGACAGGGAAGAATGCGCCAGGTATTCGGGGTGGGCCGGGCTCGAACCAGCCGCCCGGCGACTGTGCAACATGGGAGCTTACGGGTGACGACCATCAACGGGCAGGGCACGGAACAGCCGGAGCCGGGCCGCTACGACCGGCGGGAATCAGCCGGGATGGCGGAACTGGCGGCGGTGGTCGACCGGGTCCGGAAGTCCGTGGAAAGCGTGATCGAGGGCAAGCCGGAGGCGGTCCGGATCGCCCTGACGGTGCTCCTCGCCGAGGGCCACCTGTTGCTGGAGGACGTGCCGGGCGTCGGCAAGACCATGCTCGCCAAGGCGCTGGCCCGCTCGGTGGACTGCACGGTGCGCCGGATCCAGTTCACGCCCGACCTGCTGCCGTCCGACGTGACCGGCACCAACGTGTTCGACCAGCACCAGCGCGACTTCGAGTTCCGGCCGGGCGCGATCTTCGCGCAGATCGTGGTCGGCGACGAGATCAACCGGGCCTCGCCGAAGACCCAGTCCGCGCTGCTGGAGTCGATGGAGGAGCGCCAGGTCACCATCGACGGCACCACCCACGAACTGCCCTCGCCGTTCATGGTGATCGCCACCCAGAACCCGGTCGAGATGGAGGGCACCTACGCCCTTCCGGAGGCCCAGCGGGACCGCTTCATGGCCCGGATCTCGATCGGCTACCCCAGCGCCGAGGCCGAGTTCGCGATGCTCGACCTGCACTCCGCGGCCAACCCGCTGGACGACCTGCAGCCGGTCGCGCACGCCTCCGACCTGCTCAAGCTGATCGACCTGGTGAAGACCGTCTACGTCGCCGACCCGGTCCGCCGCTACGCCGTCGACCTGGTCGCCGCCACCCGCACCAGCCCCGAACTGCGGCTCGGCGCCTCCCCCCGGGCCACCCTGCACCTGGTCCGGGCGGCCCGCGCGCACGCCGCCCTGGAGGGCCGCGACTACGTGCTCCCGGACGACATCCAGGTGCTGGCCGCCCCGGTGCTGGCGCACCGCCTGCTGCCGACCTCGGAGACCCAGCTGAGCCGCCGCACGGTCGAGCAGGTCGTGCTCGACCTGGTGGCCCGACTGCCGATCCCGCGCCCGCAGGGCCGCTGAGGTGGCGCGGCCCACCCGCGCCAACGGGGTCCGCGCCGCGCTGCGCGGACTCACCACCCGGGGGCGCTCCTTCCTGGCGGCCGGCGTGACCGCCGCGCTCTGCGCGTTCGCGTTCGGCCAGGCCGCGCTGTTCCAGGTCGGCGTGCTGCTGGCGGTGCTGCCGCTGGCGGCCGCCGGGATGCTGGTGCGCACCCGCTACCGGGTGGCCTCCGGCCGCCGGCTCAGCCCGCACCGGGCCGCGGCCGGCCAGGAGGCCCGGGTGCACCTGCGGCTGGACAACGTCTCCCGGGTGCCCACCGGCCTGCTGCTGCTGGAGGACAAGGTCCCGTACGTGCTGGGCCCGCGCCCGCGCTTCGTGCTGGACCGGGTCGAGCCGCGCGGCTTCCGCGAGGTGTCCTACCGGGTCCGCTCGGACCTGCGCGGCCGCTACCCGCTGGGCCCGCTGCAGCTGCGGCTGTCCGACCCGTTCGGGATGTGCGAGCTGACCCGCGCGTTCAGCGCCGCCGACGTGCTCACCGTCGTCCCGCAGGTCCAGGACCTGCCGCCGGTCCGGCTGCCCGGCGAGTCCACCGGGCAGGGCGACTCCAACAGCCACACCCTGGCGCTGGCCGGCGACGACGACGTCATCCCGCGCGAGTACCGGCACGGCGACGACCTGCGCCGGGTGCACTGGAAGTCCACCGCCCGCTACGGCGAGCTGATGGTCCGCCGGGAGGAGCAGCCGCTGCAGGCCCGCGCCACCGTGCTGCTGGACACCCGGGAGACCGCGCACCGGGGCTCCGGCCCGGCCTCCTCGTTCGAGTGGGCGGTGTCCTGCGCCGCCTCGGTCGCGGTCGACCTGGTGCAGCGCGGCTACCGCACCCGGCTGCTCACCGACACCGGCCGCTCGGTGCCCGACCCCGGCGTGGGCGGCGGCACCGGTGCCGCCGAGTCCGTCGGCATGCTGCTGGACGCGCTGGCCGTGGTCGAGCTCTCCGACGCCGGCACCCTGGCCCGCGCCGAGGAGGTGCTGCGCCTGGGCGGCGAGGGCCTGCTGGTCGCGGTCGTCGGCGAGCTGGACGAGGAGCAGGTGGAGCGGCTGGCCCGGCTGCGCCGGCGCACCGGCGGCGCCGTCGTCCTGCTGCTGGACACCGGCACCTGGTCCGGCCTGCGGCACCTGCTGCCGGAGACCGCGGACGCGCAGGTCGAGGCCCGGGTGACCAGGCTGCGCGAGTCCGGCTGGACCGTGCTGCCGGTGCGGGCCGGCGACTCGCTGCCCGCCCTGTGGCGGGCCGCCGACCGCACCCAGAACAACTCCGTTCCCTACCGAGACGAGGTCGGCGCTTGACCACCCGGGCCAAGTTGACGCTCTGCGCGGCCCTGGCCACCGCCCTGGCCGCGCTCTGCCTGTCCCCGCTGTTCCAGGACGCCTCCGCGCTGGCCCCGCACTGGCTGCTGATGGTCGCCGTCGCGGCCGGCGCCGGGGCCGGGCTGCGCGCCCTGCCGCTGCCCCGGGCCCTGGTGCCGCCGCTGCAGCTGGTCGTGGTGCTGTACGTGCTGCTGCTCACCAGCGTGCAGTCCTCGATGAGCTTCGGCCTGCTGCCCGGTCCGGGCGCGCTGGACGCGGTCTCCTCGCTGCTGACCCAGGGCGGCACCGACGTCCAGGAGTACGCGATCCCCGCCCCGGCCACCGACGGCCTGCGGCTGATCGTGGTCGGCTCGGTGGCCCTGGTGGCCGTGCTGGTCGACGCGCTGGCGGTCACCTACCGCCGGGCCGCGGCCGCGGGCCTGCCGCTGCTCGCGCTGTACTCGGTGGCCGGCGGCCTGGCCGACTCGCCGGGGAGCCTGTGGCTGTGGTTCCTGCTCGCGGCGGCGGGCTACCTGGGCCTGCTGTACGTCGAGGGCCAGGACCGGCTGACCCGCTGGGGCCGGGTCTTCCACGGCACCGGCCGCTCCGCCGTGGCGCTGTCCAACGGCGGCCGCCGGATCGGCGTGATCGCGCTGGCCGCCGCCGTGCTGCTGCCGGTGTTCGTCCCGGCGGTCGGCACCGGCCTGTTCGGCGACCTGGGCAACCACGACAGCCGGGGCGGCGGCAGCGGGAACGGCGGGAGCGACGAGCGCTCGCTGAACCTGGTCGTCGCGCTCACCGCCAACCTGCGCTCCAGCGACGACACCGAGCTGCTGACCTTCTCCACCGACTCGCCCGACGTCGACCAGCTCTACCTGCGGATCGCCGAGCTCAGCGAGTTCAACGGCGAGGAGTGGCTGACCGGCCGGCAGGACCTGCAGCCGATCCCGACCACCGTGCCGGGCCCCGAGGGCCTGCTGCCGAACCTGCCGACCACCTCGGTCCGCACCACCGTCACGGTCTCCGACCAGCTGAGCACCGCCTGGCTGCCGATGCCCTACCCGATGTCCTGGGTGGAGCTGCCGTCCACCACCGACTGGCGCTTCGACCCGGTCGGACGCACCGTGAGCGGCGTGAACGGCCAGAAGAGCAAGGGGATGACCTACTCGGTCGGCTCGGTGTCGGTCAACGCCACCCCGGCCCAGCTGCGCGCCGCCGGGGCCCCGCCCGCCGACATCAGCAAGCGCTACCTGGGCCTGCCGTCCAACCTGCCGGCGGTGGTCGCCGACACCGCCCGGGACGTCACCAGGGGCAAGACCACCCCGTACGACCAGGCCGTCGCGCTGCAGCAGTACTTCACCAGCGGCGGCTTCACCTACAACACCAAGATCGACTCGCGCACCGGGCCGGACGCCATCGCCAAGTTCCTCCAGGACAAGGAGGGCTTCTGCGTCCACTTCGCCGCCACCATGGCCGCGATGTCCCGCTCGCTGGGCATCCCGTCCCGGGTCGCGATCGGCTTCACCCCGGGCAGCGGCAACGGCAGCGACCGGGTGGTGCGCAGCTCCAACTACCACGCCTGGCCCGAGCTGTACTTCAACGGCTACGGCTGGATGCGCTTCGAGCCGACCCCGACCCGGGGCTCCACCCCGCTGTACTCCGTGCAGCAGACCGCGCCCACCAGCGCGCCGAGCACCGCGCCCAGCAGCGCCGCGCCGAGCGCGCAGCCCTCCGCCCAGCCGTCCGCCTCCAGCAGCTGCCCCCCGCAGCAGCACCAGCTGGGCGACTGCGGCGACGAGAGCGCGGTGGTCGAGCACAAGGCCGTCGAGACGTCCTGGTGGCGGAGCTGGCCGGTCCTGCTGACCGTGCTGGGCGTCCTGGTGGTGCTGGCGGCGCTGTCCTTCCCGATGTTCTGGCGCGCCGGGCTGCGCCGCCGCCGCCTCGGCGCCGGCCGCCACCAGCCCGGCGCCGACGGGCCGCGGCTGACCGACGAGCAGGTGCTCGCCGCCTGGGCCGAACTCGTCGACTCCGCCTGGGACCTGGGCATCCCGCCGGACGAGGCCCGCACCCCGGGCAACGCGGTGCGCCGGCTGGCCGCGGACGTCCGGCTCGACCCGGAATCGGCGGCCGCCGCGGGCCGGGTCGCCCTCGCCACCGAGCGGGTGATGTACGCCCGCGAGTCCGACGCGCCCCCGCACCTGGGGGCCGACGTCCGCACCGCCCGCGAGGCGCTGCTGGTGCGCGCCACCCGGACCCGGCGGCTGCGCGCGCTGCTGCTGCCCGCCTCCGCGGTGCGGCTGTGGTGGCGCGCCCAGGACCGGGCCGCGGCCCGCCGGGAGCGCACGGCCGAACGGGTGGCGGCGGTCCGGGCCGCGCTGGCCGGGCCGTTCCGGCGGCTGCGCCGCAAGAAGCGGGGGTAGCCCCCGGCACGCAGAGATCCGCCCTGGGAGGAGAGCCCCTCCCAGGGCGGATCACGTTCTGCCGGTCACGCGGTGCTGATCACCTGGTGTCGGAGGATCGCTGCTACAGGCCGCTCTGTTCGTCGCGGCGCCGCTGCCAGCGCTGTTCCATTCGGTCCACGACGCCGGACTTCCGGCGTGGCGCTGCCGCCTGTCGTGGGCCGTGCCCGGCCGGGCCGCGGCGCCACGCGGTGACCGCGAGGACCGCACAACCGAGCATCACCAGGAACCCGATCACACTGACCCAGATGACCTGCGCGACCAGGCCGCCCATGAGCAGCGCGATGCCTGCCACGAACCCCGCAACGGCCAGGTAGACCCGCCGACGGGTGTAGGTGTGCAGGCCGGTTCCCTCGAGCGCTGACGCGAACTTGGGATCTTCGGCGTACAGCGCTCGCTCCATCTGCTCGAGCAGTCGCTGCTCGTGCTCCGAGAGCGGCACGGAGTCCTCCTACTCGTCGGTCGCGGGGCGACCGGTCCGCCACCCCTGGCTCGGGCCTGTGTGGTCCATATGCCCCACCGGTCTGGCCGTCATGCTTACCGGCTTTACCCAGATCATACGGTCCACGGCCGCGGTTCGGCGTGGTCAATCAGGCGTGGTGCGGGCCACCGCGTCGGCGGCCCGCACCCCTGCAACGAGCCAGGGGCCCGCTTGGTGCCCCCGCAGGGGGTCAGATCACCTCGGCGAGCAGGTGCAGCTGGGTGGCGACGGCGTGGAAGGCGGGCTGCTCGGCGGCCGCGAGTTCGAGCTTGAGCAGGGCGTCGAGCGCGCCGGGCTCGGTGTCGACCAGGACGCCGGGGACCAGGTCGGCGAAGACCCGGATGCCGTGCACGGAGGTGACCCGCAGCCCGGCGTCGGCGGCCAGCGCGTCCAGCTGCTCGCCGGTGAAGCGGCGGGGCATCGGGTCGCCGGCGCCCCAGCGGCCGTCGGCGGCGCCCAGCGCGGTGCGGGCCTCGGTGAACTGCCCGGCCACCGCGCGGGCCAGCACCGCGCCGTTGCGGTTGGCGGCGAGCAGGCTGACCAGGCCGCCCTCGCCGAGGGTGCCCACCAGGTTGCCGAGCGCCTCGGCGGGGTCGTCGACGACCTCCAGGACGCCGTGGCAGAGCACCGCGTCGACCGACCCGGCCGGAACCAGCTCGGGCAGGGTCTGGGTGTCGCCCTGGACGGCCCGGACCAGCTCGGTGACGCCCGCCTCGGCGGCCCGGCGCTCCAGCGCGAACAGCGCGTCCGGGCTGGGGTCGACCACGGTCACCCGGTGGCCGAGCCTGGCCACCGGCACGGCGAAGTTGCCGGTGCCGCCGCCGGTGTCGACGACCTCCAGGACCGGCCGTCCGAGCGCGGCGGAGCGCCGCTCCAGCGCCTCCCGCACCACCTCCCACACCACGGCGGTACGCAGCGCACTGCGGGGACGAGTCGGATACAAGGCGGCACCCCTCTTGGCAGGTCTTCCGCGTGGCGGTTCTTCCACGGCGGGAACGCCTCCCACCTTAGACCGACCGGTGCCGGCGCAGGGCGCGGCGCCGGGCGGCGGGAGCGGGGTTCAGGGGTGCAGGGCCAGGATCCGCTCCACGATGCGCAGGTACAGGGCGGTGTTGCGGATCAGGTCGTCCGCGTCCCGCTCGCCGGCGGCGCCGGCGATGCCCGCCTCGGCGGCCGCGCGGCGGCGCGCCCCGGCCGCGAAGTAGGCGGCCCACTCGGCGAGTTCGGGAGCAACCTCGGGCAGCAGCTCCCAGGCCGGGCGGATCGCCTGGCGGCGGCGCGGGCCCCCCACCGGGCGGCCGCGGACGGCGAGCACGGCGGCGGTGGCGCGCAGCGCGGCGAGGTGGGCGGTGGCGTAGCGCTCCAGCGGGTCCTGCCGGCCGCGGGCGTGCACCAGGGTGCGGTGCGCGTGCCGGAGCAGTTCGAGCGCGGCCGGCGGGGCGGCGGCGCGGCGCAGCACCGGGTGGGCGTCGGCCCCGCGGGAGGTGGGCAGGGTGGGTTGCTCGACGGCGGGTTGATCGACGGCAGGGCGGGCGACAGGCTCAGGACGGCTGATGGTCATGGGTCTCCCCCGTTCACTCCGGACCTTGCCCGGACCGGTCGGTCCGCGCATGCATCCATCGTGAACGGGGGGTCTGACAAGCCGGGGCCCCCCGACCCCGCTCCGTCGTCCCCCGCGGCCGGCCTCCCCGGAACTCCCCCCTGGGGGAGGGGCCCGGACTCCGCCGCCCCGTGTCGGCGGTGTCCGGGCCCCTCGTTCCGGCCGCTGGTCGCGCTCCGGGCCGTGGTGTCGGCCGTCGCTCCCCCTGACCGGCGGCCTGACCCCGAGCGCTCCGGGCGGCTCCGCCCGGCGGCGGCCTTCCCGGTGCCCCCTACTCTGCCGCCGCGCGGGGCCCGCGGGTATCCGTGCGGGTACTCAACCGGTGATCTGAGTACGGATACTCAGTCCCCCCGTCCGCCCGCCCTCCCCCGCCGCGGGCCGGGCCGGGTACGGTGTGCGCGTCCCGCCCGAGGTCCGGGCGGACGCCTGGAGGGGGGCCGACGTGGGGGCCGTTCCGCTGATCTTCACCAGCGGCTGGGCGAGCGGGATCAACGCCTACGCCGTGGTCCTGCTGCTCGGCCTGTTCGGCCGCTTCGGCGGGGCCGACTCGGTGCCGCCGGTGCTGGGGCGCACCGACGTGCTGCTCGCCGCCGGGCTGCTGTTCCTGTGCGAGGCGGTGCTCGACAAGATCCCGTACGTGGACACCGTCTGGGACGCGGTGCACACCGTGGTCCGTCCGGTCGCGGGCGCGACGGTCGGCGCGCTGCTGGCCGCCCACGACCCGGGCTCGCTGGGCGAGGTCGCCGCGGGCGCGGTCGGCGGGACGACGGCCCTGGTCAGCCACTGCGTCAAGGCGGGCCTGCGGATGGCCGTCAACACCTCGCCCGAACCGGCCTCCAACATCCTGCTGAGCCTCGCCGAGGACCTCTCGGTGGCCGGCCTGGTCACCCTGGCGATCTTCCACCCCTGGCTGGCCGCCTCGGCCGCCGCCGTCCTGCTGGCCCTCGGCGTGCTGGTGGTGTGGTTCGCGGTCACCCGGATCCGGCGGTTCTGGCTGCGCCGCAAGGAGCGCCGGGCGCTCCGGCGGGCCGGGGGCGCGGTGGCGGCGGGCTAGGGGCCGGGCCGGGGACGGTGGCGGCGGGCGGAGCGGTGGGCCCGGGCGCATAGGATCTGCTGCCATGGCTCGGATCATCGTCGTCGGCGCAGGCATGGGCGGTCTGGCCGCCGCTTCCCGGTTGGCCACCCTCGGGCACCGGGTGACGGTGCTGGAGGCGGCCGGGACGCACGGCGGGCAGGTGGGGTCGTACCGGCGGGAGGGGTTCGGGTTCGACACCGGGCCGGGGCTGCTCGCGCTGCCCGCCGTCTACCGGGACCTGGCGCTGAAGACCGGGCGGGAGCCGCTGGAACGGCTGGTCGGGCTGCGGCCGGTGGACCCGGAGAGCCGGCACCTGTTCCCGGACGGCACCGGACTGCTGCTGCCGAACGCCTCCCGGGGCGGGGTCGGCCAGGCGCTGGACGCCGCGTTCGGGGCGGGCAGCGGCGCCCGCTGGGGCGAACTGCTCAACCGGGGCCGCACGGTCTGGGAGGCCACCCGCCGTCCGCTGCTGGAGGAACCGCGCCCGGCGGTCGACCCGGCCGACCCGTACCCGGCCCCGCCGCGCCGCGGCCTGTCCCGGCTGCTGCCGCGCGGTCGGCCGACCCTCGCGGACGCGGCCCGCGAGCTGGGCGGCGGGCCGGGCCCGGCGGCGCTGCTCGGCGAGTACGCGCTGCGCTACGGGCTGGACCCGCGGACCGCGCCCGCCTCGGCGACCGTGCTGCCGTACATGGAGCAGTCGTTCGGCGTCTGGTACGTCGACGGCGGCCTGCGGGCGCTCGCCGACGCGGTGTTCGAGCGGTGCGGCGAGCGCGGCGCGGAGTTCCGCTTCGACACCCCCGTGCGGGCCCTGGAACTCGACGGCGAGCGGGTGGTGGGCGTGCGCACGGACGAGGGGGTGCTGGCCGCGGACGCGGTGCTCTCCGCCGTGCCCGGCCTGGGCGTCACCGCGCCCGCCGACCCCGCGCCGGGCCGGTTCACCGTGCTGCTCGCCCTGGACGGCGCCCGCCCCGCGGGCACCGCGCACCGCACCGTGGTGCACGCCGCGGACCCGGACGCCGAGGCCCGCGCGGTGTTCACCGACCGCGCGCTGCCGCCGCGCCCCACCGTGCAGGTGCTCCGCCCGGACGACCCCGCGCTCGTCCCCGGCCCGGACGCGGAGGCCGCCGTGCTGACCGTCACCGTGCCCGCCGACCTCACCCTCGCCGCGACCGAACAGGACGCCTACGCCGGGGAGTTGCTCGCCCACCTGGCCGCCGCCGGACTCGACCTGCGCCCCCGGCTGCGCTGGCGCGAGACCCGGCTGACCGCCACCGTCCCGCCCCCCTCGCTGGCCGGCGGGCACCTCGCCCAGGCCAACGGGCCGACCCGGCCGGGCCTGTACCTGATCGGCGCGCACGCCCACCCCGGCGGCGGGCTGGCCCGGGTCGGCATGTCCGCCTCGATCACCGCCGGACTGCTCGGCCCGGCCTGACGGGGCGTCAGTACTGCTGCTGGTAGTACCAGTCGTGGTCCTGCTGCGGCTGCGGCTGCGGCTGCTGCGGGACGTACGGCTGCTGGTACTGCTGCTGGGTGTAGGGGTCCTGGTAGACCGGCTGCCCGTACTGGTCGTAGCCGATCAGCTGCAACTGCGGCTGCTGGGGCTGGAGTTGGTGGGGCTGCGGCTGTGGCTGGGCGTACTGCTGCTGGTAGCCGTAGTCCTGCTGGTAGCCGTACTGCGGCTGCGGCGGGACCTGGTAGGCGGCCTGCTCCTGGACGTAGACGCCCGCGTCGAGCTGCTGGAACTCCTCGTACCCGGCCGACTGCGCGTCGTACGGGGAGTAAGGGGCGTACGGGTCGTGGCCGCCGGCGGAGTCGCGGTGGTCGGCGGACTCGTCCTCGACCGGGCCGACCTCGCCGACCGGCGCCACCTGCTGCGCGGCGACGACCTCGGCGGCCGTCCCGCCGGTCGCGGCGGACAGCAGCGGGACCTTCGCCAGCGGGCCGGGCAGCCGGCCGTCGGAGCGGCGCAGCGACCAGCCCACCGGGCGGTCGCGCTTGACCGAGTTGGTCACCATCAGCTGGCCGAGCCCGAACCCGGCGGCACCCGCCACTATCACCGCCACCGAGGAGGAGAGCATCCCGGCGACCACGCCCAGGAAGCCCAGCAGCGCGAGCGCCCGCCAGTGCAGCGGGGCGCGGTTCTGCAGCAGCAGTTCGGCCGTCAGCCAGAGCGCGACCAGGCCGAGCGCGCCGTAGAGGAGCAGGTACCCGATGCCCATCCCCGCAACCTCCAGACGCCACCATCACCGCGCGGTTGCGGGCGACTGTACAGCCTCCGGGCGAACACCACCTCATCCCGGACGCCCCCACGAGCCCCCGCCCCGGGCCCCGCGCAGCGGCCTCCGACCGCCCGAAAGCCCCGCGCAGCGGTCAGCAGGCACGGAGGCGCCCCCGCCCCGCGCAGCGACTCCCGGCGGCGCCCCGCCCGAAAGCCCCGCGCAGCGGGTCAGCGGGTGTGCAGGCCGAGGTTCTGGTAGATCTCCAGCGTCGAGGTGGAGTGGTTCAGCGTGATGAAGTGCAGGCCCGGGGCGCCCTCCGCGAGGAGGCGTTCGGCCATGCTGGTGGCGTGCTCCAGGCCGACGGCGCGGACGGCGGCCGGGTCGTCGACGACGGCCTCCAGCTTGCGGCGGAAGTCGTCCGGGAAGGCGGAGCCGGACAGCTGCGGGAAGCGCACCAGTTGGCGGCTGTTGGTGACCGGCATGATCTCCGGGATGATCGGCGTCTCGCAGCCGGCCGCGGCGACCCGGTCGCGCAGCCGCAGGTAGTCCTCGACCTCGAAGAACATCTGGGTGATCGCGTAGTCGGCGCCGGCCCGGCACTTGGCGACGAAGTGCCGGATGTCGTCGTCCCAGTTCTCCGAGCGCGGGTGCATCTGCGGGAAGGCCGCGACGCCGACGCAGAAGTCGCCGATGCCCTTGATGAGTTCGACGAGTTCGGCGGCGTAGCTGACGCCCTCGGGGTGGCGCACCCACTCGCCCATCGGGTCGCCGGGCGGGTCGCCGCGGACCGCGAGGACGTTGCGCACGTTCTGGTCGGCGTACTGGCCGATGATGTTGCGCAGCTCGGCGACCGAGTGGTCGACGGCGGTGAGGTGGGCGACGGGGGTGAGGGTGGTCTCGGTGGCGATCCGGCCGACCAGGTCGACGGTACGGCCGCGCGAGGAGCCGCCCGCGCCGTACGTCATGCAGACGAAGTTGGGTTCCAGGGATTCGACGCGGCGGATCGCGTCCCAGAGCTTGCGCTCGCCGTCCTCGTTGCGCGGCGGCATGAATTCGAAGGAGAAGGAGCGGTCGCCGGCGGCCAGCAGGTCGCGCACGGTCTGTGCGCGGTCGCTTCTGGTGGAGGGGATCCCGAGTGCCATGCAGGAAGGTTATCCGTCGGCGGCTCGGCGCGGACAAACGCCGTCCACCGGCTGAGACGCCACTTGAGATTTTCGGCCGGACGGTTCAGGGCCGCCGGGCGGCGGGTGGAACGGGCCACCCCGGCCGGAGCGTTAATCTGACTGTCAGCCCCCTCGATCCGGAGTCTCAGGTGCCCTCCTCCATCCGTCTTCCCCGCAACCCCGTCGACGCGGAGGACGTGCGCGACCGCGTGAACCGCACCCTCGGCACGTTCATGGTCGAGCGGACGGCCCTGCTCTCCGGGATCTCCGACCAGCTCGGCCCGGTCGCCGACGCGCTGCGCGACTTCCTGCTCGACGGCGGCAAGCGGCTGCGCCCGGCGTTCTGCTATTGGGGGTGGCGGGCGGCCGGCGGCGCCGCCGACGAGCCCGGGATCGAGCGCGCGGCGGCGGCGCTGGAGCTGCTGCAGGCCAGCGCCCTGGTGCACGACGACCTGATGGACCGCAGCGACACCCGGCGCGGCCTGCCCGCCGTCCACCGCCGCTTCGAGAACCTGCACCGGGCCGGCGGCTGGCGCGGCGACCGCGAGCAGTACGGGGCGTCCGCCGCGGTGCTGCTCGGCGACCTGCTGCTGATCTGGTGCGACGAGCTGTTCCAGCGCTCGGGGCTGCCGGTGGCCGCCGTGTCGGCCGCCAAGCCCGCCTTCGACCTGATGCGCACCGAGGTCATGCTCGGCCAGTACCTGGACGTGCTGGAGCCGGTCGCGGGCGACTCCGCCGACGACGGGGCGGTCCACCGGGCCCGGACCGTCCTGCACTACAAGTCCGCGAAGTACACCATCGAGCGGCCGCTCCAGGTCGGCGCGCTGCTGGCCGGGGCCGCCCCCGGCCTGGTCGACGCCCTCGGGAACTTCGGCCTGCCGCTGGGCGAGGCGTTCCAGCTCCGCGACGACCTGCTGGGCGTCTTCGGCGACCCCGCCGTCACCGGCAAGCCGGCCGGCGACGACCTGCGCGAGGGCAAGCGCACCCTGCTGGTCGCGCACGCCGTGCGCGGCCTGGGCCCGGCCGACGCCGCGCACCTGGACGCCCGGCTCGGCGCCCCCGGCCTGGACGCCGACGAGATCGCCGAACTGCGCGACCTGATCACCCTCAGCGGCGCCCCCGACCTGGTCGAGGCCCGGATCGACGCGCTGCTCACCGAGGCGCTGGACGCCCTGGACGCGGCCCCGGTCGCCGACGGCCCGACCCGCGAGGTGCTCCGGGCGCTGGCCGACGCCGCGACGGTCCGCAAGTACTGACGGAGGGCCCGGGTCAGGCCCTCCGCCACCAGCGGCGCGCGGCCAGCGCGGCCAGCGCCGCCCCGCCCGCGTTCAGCAGCACGTCGTCGACCGAGGAGACCCGGTCCAGCCGCAGCGCGTACTGGGCCGCCTCCACCAGCACCGAGCAGGCCGCGCCGAGCGCCAGCACCCGCCACACCGAGGCGAACGCCGCGAACCGCACCGGGAGCAGGAAGCCCAGCGCCGCGAACACCAGCATGTTGCCGACGATCTGGGCCGCCGCGGTGGCGGGCGGGCCGGCGGCGACGATCTCCGCGACGTCGTGCAGCGGCACCAGGTTGACCCGGCGGCGCGGGCCGCCCGGGTCGACGCCCGGCAGCAGGATCATCCACACCCAGGGCGCCGTCCCGTAGAGCGTGCCGACCTCGGCCAGCGCCGAGCGCCGCGCCCACCCCGGCTCCGCCCCGGCCGCCCGGCGGCGGCGGGCCAGCGCCCAGACCGCCAGCACCGCCACCGGCAGGGCGGCCGCGGCCAGGAAGACGATCCCGTTGACCGTGCCGACCCAGCCGTTCCACCCGGCGCGGTGGCCGCCCAGCGGGCGCTGGGCCAGGAAGGCGACGACGGCGGCGCCGAGCAGCGCCGGAACGAGCAGGGCCGCCCGGCGGGCCCGGCGGGCGGGCGCGGTGAGGTTCATGCCTGCACGGAGTGCGAACCGCCCGCGTACGGTTCCCGCCCGGAGGGTCTAGCGCAGGCGGGCGGCCAGGGCGGCGGCCGCCGCGGCCGGGTCCTCGGCGGCGGTGAGGGCGCGGACCACGACGATCCGGGTGGCGCCCGCGTCGAGGACCTGCTGGAGGTTGTCCTGGTCGATGCCGCCGATGGCGAACCAGGGGCGCTCGGGGCGCCGCGCGGCGGCGTAGCGGACCAGGTCGAGGCCGGGGGCGTGGCGGCCGGGCTTGGTCGGGGTGGGCCAGACCGGGCCGGTGCAGAAGTAGTCGACGCCGGGTTCGGTGAGCGCGGTGTCGACCTCGCCCTCGGCGTGGCAGGAGCGGCCGATCAGCACGTCCTCGCCGAGGATGCGCCGGGCGACGGCCACCGGGAGGTCGTCCTGGCCGAGGTGCAGCACGTCGGGGCGGGCCCCGTACGCGACGTCGGCGCGGTCGTTGACGGCGAGCAGCTTGCCGTGGCGGCGGGCCGCGTCGGCGAAGACCTCCAGGTGCGCCAGCTCCTGCTTGGCCTCCAGGCCCTTGTCGCGGAGCTGGACGATGTCGACGCCGCCGCCGAGCACCGCGTCCAGGAACTCGGGCAGGTCGCCCTGCTCGCGGCGGGCGTCGGTGCAGAGGTAGAGCCGGGCGTCCGCCAGGCGCTCCCGGGCCGTCACAGGGCCATGGCCTGGGCGCGGCGCTTGACCTCGGTGCCGCGGTTCTCGCGCAGGGCCTGGATCGGGCTGCCGGGCAGGGAGTCGTCCTCGGTGAACATCCACTCCAGGATCTCCTGGTCGGAGAACCCGCAGTCGCGCAGCACGGTGAGGGTGCCGACCAGGTGCTTGACCGGGCCGTCGTCCTCGATGAAGTCGGCGGGGACCTGGAGGGACTTGTTGGGGCCGCGGCGGACGGCCAGCAGGGTGCGGTTGCGCACCATGTCACGGACCTCGGTGATCACCACGCCCCACCGCTCCGAGATGTCGGGCAGGTACAGCCAGGCGGGGACCAGGGCGTCAATCTTGGGATCAATCTCGCTCACGCCCCCAGCCTAGGCGCTACCGGGCGGCGGCCTTCAACTGGACGGCCGGGTCGGCGGCGCGGGCCGGGTCGAGCGCGCCGCCGCGTTCGATCAGGCGGCGGCCCTGGGCCAGGTCGCGCGGCCGGTCGACGGCGAGCAGCGCGACCAGGGCGCCGTCGCGCAGCCAGAGCACCGTCCAGTCCGGGTCGGACGGGGAGCCGCGCCACAGCAGGTGGTCGGCCCCGGCGTGCCGCCCGGCGTACTGGACCATCCGGCCGAACTGCTCGGACCAGAAGTACGGGACGGGGTCGTACGGGGTGTCGAGGGTGCCGAGCAGGGAGGCCGCGGCGGCGGCGCCGGAGTGCAGGGCGTGGTCCCAGTGCTGGACGGCGAGCCGGGTGCCGGAGCGGGCGGAGGGGTAGGCGGCGCAGTCGCCGGCCGCCAGGACGCCGGGCAGGGCGGTGCGCAGCCGGTCGTCGACCGGGAGCGTGCCGTCGGGGTCGGGGACGAGCGGGCCGCCGAGCAGCCAGTCGGTGGCGGGGCGGGCGCCGATGCCGACCACGACCTCGTCGGCGGGCAGGTGGGTGCCGTCGGTGAGCAGCACCCCGCCGTCGGCGGCGCCGGCCACCGCGGCGCCGCAGCGCAGGTCGACCCCGGCGGCGGCGTACCAGTCGGCCATCAGGGCGCCGAGTTCGGCGGGCAGCGCGCCGGCCAGCGGGGTGGCGGCGGCCTCCACCACCGTGACCTCGCAGCCGAGTCCGCGGGCGACGGTGGCGGTCTCGGCGCCGATCCAGCCCGCGCCGACCAGCACGATCCGGCGGCCGGGGGTGAGCGCGGCGCGCAGCGCGTGGGCGTCGTCGACGGTGCGCAGGGTGCGGGCGCCGGGCAGGCCGGGGAGGGTGCGGGCGGTGGCGCCGGTGGCGATCACCAGGGCGTCGTAGGGCAGTTCGCCGCGGTCGGTGCGCAGGACGCCGTCGGCGAGGCCGGTGGCGCGGCGGCCGGTGAGCAGGTCGACGCCGAGCCCGTGCCAGTCGATCTCGAAGGCGGTGGCGTCGGCCTTGCCGAGCAGCACGTCCTTGGAGAGCGGGGGCCGGTCGTAGGGCAGGTGCAGTTCCTCGCCGACCAGGGCGAGCGGGCCCTGCCAGCCGCCCTGCCGCAGCCCGAGGGCGGCCTGGGCGCCCGCCATGCCCGCGCCGACCACGACGACCCGGTCCGTTGCCTTCAGCTCAGCCACGGCGTCCACCCTACCCACGCGCCTTCGGGGGCGGACGGACCCGGCGTTAAGCTGGGGCTACTACGTCACACGGGAGCCCGGCGCACCGGGCTGAGAGGCGGGCTGCGGCGGCCCGCGACCGTCCGAACCTGATCCGGGTCATGCCGGCGAAGGGAGATCCAACCGCTGTGGCACATTCCCGTGCGCTGGACGTACTGGTGGTCGGCGGGGGCATCATCGGGCTCGGTGTCGCCTGGCGCGCCGCGCAGCGCGGCCTGTCGGTCGCGGTGGTCGACCCGCACCCGGGCGGCGGCGCGGCGCGGGTCGCCGCGGGCATGCTCGCCCCCGTCACCGAACTGCAGTACGGCGAGGAGCCGTTGCTGCGGCTGGGGATGGCGTCGAACGAGCGCTACGCCGCCTTCGCCGCCGAGCTGACCGAGCTCACCGGCCTGGACACCGGCTACCGGGCCACCGGCACGCTGGCGGTCGCGCTGGACTCCGACGACCGCGCGGAGCTGCGCGAACTGCACGCCTTCCACCGCCGGTTGGGCCTGGCGTCCGAGTGGCTGACCGGCCGCGAGTGCCGCCGGCTGGAGCCGATGCTGGCGCCGGGCGTGCGCGGCGGCCTGCACGTCGCCGACGACCACCAGGTGGACGGCCGCCGGCTGGCCGCCGCGCTGGTCGCCGGCTGCGCGCTGGCGGGCGTGGTGTTCCACCGGGCCGAGGCCGCCGAACTGCTGGTCGAGGACGGCCGGGCGACGGGCGTGCGGCTGTCGACCGGCGAGCGGGTGGCGGCGGGACGCACCGTGCTGGCCGCCGGTTCGCGCAGCCACCTGCTGCCGGGCCTGCCGGCGGGGGTGCTGCCGGCCGTCCGCCCGGTCAAGGGGCAGGTGCTGCGGCTGCGGATGCCCACCGCGCACGGGCCGTTCCTGTCGCGGAACGTGCGGGCGGTGGTGCGCGGGCAGCACCTGTACCTGGTGCCGCGGGCCGACGGCGAGCTGGTGGTCGGCGCGACCACCGAGGAGCTGGGCCACGACACCACCGTCACCGCGGGCGGCGTCTACGAGCTGCTCCGGGACGCGCACGAGCTGGTGCCCGGCATCACCGAACTGCCGCTGGTGGAGACCGGTGCGGGCCTGCGCCCGGGCTCCCCGGACAACGCGCCGCTGCTCGGCCCGACCGCACTGGACGGGCTGGCCGCCGCCACCGGGCACTACCGCAACGGCGTACTGCTCACCCCGGTCACCGCCGACCTGCTCGCCGACTACCTGGCCGACGGCGAACTCCCGCCGCTGGCCCGCGACTTCACCCCTGACCGCTTCACCCCCAAGGTCCCCGCATGAACACCATCGCCCTGACCGTCAACGGCGAGCCGCGCACCCTGCCCGCCGCCACCACGCTGGACGTGGTGGTCGCCGAGGTGTCGGCCGCCAACACCGGCGTCGCCGCCGCCGTCAACGAGGCGGTGGTGCCGCGCAGTTCGTGGCCCGCCACCGCGCTCGGCGAGGGCGACCGGGTCGAGATCCTCACCGCCGTCCAGGGAGGCTGAACCATGGCTGACGACACCACGGCCACCGCAGCCACCGCAGCCACCGCCACGGTCGACGACGCGCTCGTCATCGGCGGCACCGTCTTCGGCTCCCGCCTGATCATGGGCACCGGCGGCGCGCCCAGCCTGGAGGTGCTGGAGCAGGCGCTGCGGGCGTCCGGCACCGAGCTGACCACGGTGGCGATGCGCCGGGTCGACACCACCACCCGGGGCTCGGTCCTGGAGGTGCTGTCCCGCAACGGCATCCGGGTGCTGCCGAACACGGCGGGCTGCTACACCGCGGGCGAGGCGGTGCTGACCGCCCGGCTGGCCCGGGAGGCGCTCGGCACCGACTGGGTGAAGCTGGAGGTGATCGCCGACGAGCGGACCCTGCTGCCCGACCCGATCGAACTGCTGGACGCCGCCGAGACGCTGGTCGACGACGGTTTCACCGTGCTGCCGTACACCAACGACGACCCGGTGCTGGCCCGCAAGCTGGAGGACGTCGGCTGCGCGGCGATCATGCCGCTGGGTTCGCCGATCGGCTCCGGCCTGGGCATCCGCAACCCGCACAACTTCCAGCTGATCGTGGAGTCCGCGAACGTCCCGGTGGTGCTGGACGCGGGCGCGGGCACCGCGAGCGACGTCGCGCTGGCGATGGAACTCGGCTGCTCCGCCGTCATGCTGGCCTCCGCGGTGACCCGCGCCCAGGAGCCGGTGCTGATGGCGGAGGCGATGCGCCGGGCCGTCGAGGCGGGTCGGCTGGCCCACCGCGCGGGCCGGATCCCGCGCCGCTACTACGCCGAGGCGTCCTCCCCCACCGCCGGCCTGGCCGACACCCGCGAGCGCCCCGCGTTCTGAGGGCGCCGCCCGCGGCATGTCCCGGTTCGGGAACGGTTCGCCCGGGAACCGTGCCCGGGCCGCGGGCGGGCTGCCACCATGGCAGCGCCGTACGGGAACCGGGGGGATCTTCATGGTGGAGGCGGGCCGCCGCGAGGCGGACGTGCTGGGCGCGGTGCTGACCTGCGGGCCGGTGGTGCTGGTGGACGGCCTGCTGCTGGCCTCCGCCGGACCGCTGGTGCTGCTGCCGCTGGTGCCGGTGCTGATCGGCGCCGCGATCGGCGCGGGCACCGCCCCGCTGGGTGCGTCGACCTCGGTGCGGCTGTACCGGGCGGGGCTCGGCGCCCTGATCGCGCACCTCCTGCTGCTGCTCCTGCTGTTGGTGCTGCTCCAGCTGTACCCGCCGCGCATCCCCTGGTGACCGGCCCGCCGACGGGCCGCTCCGAATACCCAACCCCTAGACTCCTCGGGTGGACATGACCCTCGACGACCCCCTGTACGGCGTGCTCCTCGACGGCCGCTACCGGGTCGAGCAGCGGATCGCGGTCGGCGGCATGTCGACCGTCTACCGGGGCACCGACACCCGGCTGGACCGGACGGTGGCGCTGAAGGTGATGCACCCCTCGCTGGCGGGGGACGGCGACTTCACGGCGCGCTTCATCCGGGAGGCCAAGGCGGTGGCCCGGCTCGCCCACCCGAACGTGGTGAACGTGCTGGACCAGGGCGCCGACCCGCGGGCCGTGTTCATGGCGATGGAGTACGTGCCCGGCCGCAACCTGCGCGACGTGCTGCGCGACCGCGGGGCGCTGTCGGTGCGGGCCGCGCTGGACGTGCTGGAGCCGGTGCTGGCGGCGCTCGGCGCGGCGCACCGGGCCGGTCTGGTGCACCGGGACGTCAAGCCGGAGAACGTGCTGATCACCGACACCGGCCTGGTGAAGGTCGCCGACTTCGGCCTGGTCCGGGTGCTGGAGGGCGCGGACTCCACCGCCACCTCGGCCACCGAGACCGGCCAACTGATGGGCACCGTCGCCTACCTGGCGCCGGAGCAGATCCGCCAGGAGCCCACCGACCAGCGGGTGGACGTCTACGCGGCGGGCATCCTGCTGTACGAGATGCTGACCGGCGCCCGGCCGCACACCGGGGAGAACGCCGCCCAGGTGATGTACCGGCACCTGCACGAGGACGTCCCGCCGCCGTCCCGCACCGCCCCCGCGGTGGGCCCGGAGCTGGACGCGATAGTGGCGGCGGCGACCGCCCGCGACCCGCGGGCCCGGCCGTGGGACGCGGTGGAGCTGCTGGCCTCGGTGCAGCGGGCCCGCCGTTCGCTGCCCGCCGCGCAGCTGGACGCCGAGCCGCCCGCCTCGACCCGGCCCACCCCGGTGCACAGCCCGGGCGAGGCCACCGCGGTGATCGAGCGGGTTCCGGCGCTGGACCGCACCAGCGTGCTGGAGGTCCCGCCGGAGCTGCTGCCGCCGGTGCGCCCGGCGGTCAACGACGATCCGCCGCGCGGCCTGCCGGGCCCCTCCCGCCGTTCGCCGTTCGGCCGCCGCCCGCTGATCTGGTCGGCGGTGCTGGTGGCGCTGCTGCTGCTGGTGGGCGGCGTGACGTACGCGCTGTCCAACGCGGTGTACGCGACGGTGCCGAGCGTGCTGGGGCAGAGCCGGGAGCAGGCGGCGGCGACGCTGGACGAGGACGGGCTGCACGGCTCGTACAGCGAGCAGTTCAGCGAGTCGGTGCAGGCCGGGCAGGTGATCTCGACCGATCCGGGCGTGGGCACCAAGGTCCGCAAGAGCGACGCGGTGAAGGTGGTGCTCTCGCGCGGCCCGGAGCGGGTGCCGGTGCCGGACGTGACCGGCCGGTCGGCGGCGGACGCCGCCAAGGCGCTGGCCGACGCCCGGCTGACGGCGGGGGCGAGCACCGAGGTGTTCAGCGACACCGTGCCGAAGGGCTCGGTGGTCTCCACCGAGCCGGCGGCCGGCGGCAGGCTGTCGCCCGGCTCGCCGGTGGCGCTGACCGTCTCCAAGGGCATGCACCTGGTGCCGGACGTGAAGGGGATGAGCAAGGAGGACGCCTCGCGGGCGCTCCAGGACGCCGGGTTCGTGCCGGAGATCGCCGGCCTGATCCCGATCGGCAAGGTGTCCGGCCAGTCCCCCGCGGCGAACACCCCGGCGAGGCAGGGCGCCACCGTGACGATCACCGTCAGCCTGTTCTGAGCCCGCGGCCGGGCCCGCCGCCTCAGCGCAGCGGGCCCTCGCCGGGCTGCTCCTGGTAGGAGTAGCGCTGCTCGCGCCACGGGTCGGCGAGGTTGTGGTAGCCGCGCTCCTCCCAGAAGCCGCGCCGGTCGGCCCGCATGTACTCGACGGCGCGCACCCACTTGGGGCCCTTCCAGGCGTACAGGTGGGGCACCACCAGGCGGACCGGGAAGCCGTGTTCGAGGGTGAGCGTGCGGCCGTCGTGGTGGGTGGCGAAGACGGTGGCCGGGTCGGCGAAGTCGGCCAGCCGCAGGTTGGCGCTGTAGCCGTACTCGGCCCAGACCATCACGTGGGTGACGGTGGGGTCGGGCGGGACGAGGTCCAGGACGGTCCGGGCGGCGACGCCGGTCCACTCGTTGCCGAGCATCGAGAACTTGGTGACGCAGTGGAAGTCGCCGCGGACGGTGGTCTTGGGCAGGGCGTGGAAGGCGGGGAAGTCCCAACTGGTCTTCTCGGCGTCGGCGGTGGCCCCGAACACCTGGAAGTCCCAGCTCTGCGGCTTGAACCGGGGCACCGGCCCGTAGTGCAGGACCGGCCAGCCGCGCTGCGGCCGCTGCCCCGGGGGGAGCCTCGGGTCAGTCGGCGGCTGCTGTTCCGGTTCGTGCTGACCCATGTCCCCCATGGTGACAGACGGCGGGCGGTGAATCGCGCGCGCCCCCTTCGCGCGCCCCCTTCCCGGGCACCCGGGAATGCGCCGCGGCGGAGGGGGGAAACGCGGGGCGAAACCGCGCGGGCGTTCGGGTGAGATACCCCCGAACGGCCCAATGAGCTCGGCATCACCGCAGTTCAGCGCGGTGCGGACGGCCGGAAAAAGTCGATCACCGGGGCGGCTGTAAGCGTGAACTTACTGGAAGCGCACCTGTTCAGCTGCCACGATGCGGGACATCCGGACACCGACCGGAATGCGCACAGGAAGGCAGGCCATGCAGGGCGACCCCGAGGTCATCGAGTTCCTCAACGAGCAGTTGACCGCCGAACTCACCGCCATCAACCAGTACTTCCTGCACGCGAAGATGCAGGAGAACTTCGGCTGGACCAAGCTCGCCAAGTACACCCGGCACGAGTCCTTCGACGAGATGAAGCACGCCGAGGTGCTGACCGACCGGATCCTCTTCCTGGACGGCCTGCCGAACTACCAGCGGCTGTTCCACGTCCGGATCGGGCAGACCGTCAAGGAGATGTTCGAGGCCGACCGGCAGGTCGAGGTGGAGGCGATCGACCGGCTGCGGCGCGGGATCGTGGTGATGCGGGCCAAGAACGACGTCACCTCGGCGAACATCTTCGAGTCGATCCTCGCCGACGAGGAGCACCACATCGACTACCTGGACACCCAGCTGGAGCTGCTGGACAAGCTCGGCGAGGCGCTCTACATCGCGCAGCTGATCGAGCAGCCCGAGAGCAGCTGAGGCCGCCGCGGCTCAGGCCGCCTTCGGGGCGCCGACCGCCGGGTCGGCGGCCAGGCCGAGCCGTTCGGCCAGCCGGGCGGTCGGGCAGGGGCGGGCGCCGTGCTCGCCGAGCAGCGCCTGGATGCGGCGCACGCAGGAACCGCAGTCGGTGCCGGCCTTGCAGCCCTGGGCTATCTGGCGCGGGGTGCTGGCCCCCTCGTCGATCTTCTGCTTGACCTGGGCCTCGGTGACCGCGTGGCACATGCACACGTACATGTGCGGCCCCTTCCACGATTGGTGCGGTTTACTGAGCCTTACCTTACCTGGTGCTCCGGGTACGAAGAAGGCCCCTCCGCCTCGGATCGCCCGAGAACGGAGGGGCCTTCGTCACACCTACCGCGGGTGCCTCACTGGTCGCGGTACATCTCGGCGACCAGGAAGGCCAGGTCGAGCGACTGGCTGCGGTTGAGCCGCGGGTCGCAGGCCGTCTCGTACCGCTGGTGCAGGTCGTCGACCAGCACCTCGTCGCCGCCGCCGACGCACTCGGTGACGTCGTCGCCGGTCAGCTCCACGTGGATGCCGCCCGGGTGGGTGCCGAGCGCGCGGTGCACCTCGAAGAAGCCCCGGACCTCGTCCAGCACGTCGTCGAACTTGCGGGTCTTGTGGCCGCTGGAGGCCTCGTAGGTGTTGCCGTGCATCGGGTCGGTGATCCACACCACCTGGGCGCCGGACGCGGTGACCTTCTCCACCAGGGTGGGCAGGTGGTCGCGGATCTTGCCCGCGCCCATCCGGGTGATGAAGGTGAGCCGGCCGGGCTCGCGCTCCGGGTCGAGCCGGTCGATCAGGGTCAGCGCGTCGTCCACCGTGGTGGTCGGGCCGAGCTTGACGCCGATCGGGTTGCGGATCCTGGACGCGAACTCGATGTGCGCGTGGTCCAGCTGGCGGGTGCGCTCGCCGATCCACACCATGTGGCCGGAGACGTCGTACAGCTCGCCGGTGCGCGAGTCGGTGCGGGTCAGCGCCGTCTCGTAGTCCAGGATCAGCGCCTCGTGCGAGGAGAAGAACTCGACCGTCTTGAACTCCTCCGGGGCCACCCCGCAGGCGTTCATGAAGGCCAGCGCCTGGTCGATCTCCCGGGCCAGCTGCTCGTAGCGCTGCCCCGCCGGGGAGTTGCGCACGAAGTCCTGGTTCCAGGCGTGCACCTGGCGCAGGTCGGCGTAGCCGCCGGTGGTGAAGGCGCGCACCAGGTTGAGCGTCGCGGCGGAGGCGTTGTACATCCGCTTGAGGCGCTCCGGGTCCGGGATCCGGGCCTCGGCGGTGAACTCGAAGCCGTTGACCGAGTCGCCGCGGTAGGTCGGCAGGGTCACGCCGTCGCGGGTCTCGGTGCCCTTGGAGCGGGGCTTGGAGTACTGGCCGGCGATCCGGCCGACCTTGACCACCGGGACGGACGCGGCGTACGTGAGCACGGCGGCCATCTGGAGCAGGGTCTTCAGCTTGTTGCGGATGTGGTCGGCCGACACGGCGTCGAACGCCTCGGCGCAGTCGCCGCCCTGGAGCAGGAACGCCTCACCACGCGCGACGGCCGCGAGCCGGGCGCGCAGCTGGTCGCACTCGCCGGCGAAGACGAGGGGCGGATAGGAGGCCAGCTCCGCAAGGGTCTTGCGCAGAGCCTCTTGGTCCGGCCATTCAGGCTGCTGCGCCGCGGGCAGGGACTGCCAGGAGTGGTTAGTCACGGTCACAGGGCAAGGCTACGGGGTGGCACAAGCGGATTGGGGGTGCCGCCCGGTGGGTGAGACGGGAAGTGGACATCGCCGCGATCCCTCCCCGCGCCGCCCGCCGGTGGGCTATGGTCTGCTCCGTGACCGCGACGCACACCTTCTCCTGGTGGTGGGCCAGCCCGTTGGGCGGCCCACTGATCGCGCGTCCCTAGCGACGAACGACGGCCGCCCTCCGGGGCGGCCGTCGGCGCGTGTGTGCAGCGTCACGGCCTCCCGGAGGCGGCGGAACCCCCGCAGCACCCTCCCGGAAGGAACACCGCAGCCGTGACCACCACCGCCGCCGCAGCCGACCTGCTCGCCCGGCTCACCGCCCCCGGCGCCCCGGCCTTCGCCCTGCTGCACCGCCGCGCGCCCAGGCTCGCCCCCGACACCGTCGAACTGCTGATCGGCGGGGTCACCGACCACGCGGCGCTGGCCGACCTGCCCGTCCCGGACGGCGTCCCCGCCGGCGGCCCGCGGCACGACCTGCTGGCCCTCGTCCCGTACGCGCAGATCCGCGAGCGCGGCTTCGCCGCCCGGCAGGACGGCACCCCGCTGCGGGCGCTGTCCGTCGACGAGCAGTACGCGCTGCCGCTGGCGGCGGTGCTGGCCGCGCTGCCCGACGCGCCGGTGGAGCTGCGCGGCGGGGAGTTCGACATCGACGACGAGGAGTACGCGGAGATCGTCCGCCGGGTCATCCGGGACGAGATCGGCCGCGGCGAGGGCGCCAACTTCGTGATCCGGCGCGACTTCCGGGCCGAGCTGGCCGGGTACTCCACCGCCACCGCGCTCACCCTGTTCCGGCGGCTGCTGGAGCACGAGCGCGGCGCCTACTGGACCTTCCTGGTGCACACCGGCGACCGGGTGCTGGTCGGCGCCTCCCCCGAGGTCCACGTCCGGCAGTCCGGCGGCACCGTGGTGATGAACCCGATCTCCGGCACCTACCGCTACCCGGCCGGCGGCCCGACCGCCGACTCGCTGCTGGAGTTCCTGCGCGACCCCAAGGAGCTGGAGGAGCTCACCATGGTGGTCGACGAGGAGCTGAAGATGATGTGCGCGGTCGGCGACCTCGGCGGGCAGGTGCTCGGCCCGCGCCTGAAGGAGATGTCGCACCTCGCGCACACCGAGTACGAACTGCGCGGCCGCACCTCGCTGGACGTCCGCGAGGTGCTGCGGGAGACCATGTTCGCCGCCACCGTCACCGGCAGCCCGGTGCAGAACGCCACCCGGGTGATCGACCGGTACGAGCGCGGCGGCCGCGGCTACTACTCCGGCGCGCTCGCCCTGATCGGCCGCTCGGCCAGCGGCGGCCAGCAGCTGGACTCGCCGATCTGCATCCGGGCCGCCGACATCGACCCCGCCGACGGCTCGCTGGTCGTCCGGGTCGGCGCCACCCTGGTCCGGCACTCCGACCCGCGCTCCGAGGTCGCCGAGACGCACGCCAAGGCCGCCGGGGTGCTCTCCGCGATCGGCGCCCGCCCGGCCCGCTCCGCCAAGGAGGCCGCCGCCCGGCCCCGGCTCGCCGAGGACCACCGGGTGCAGGCCGCCCTCGACTCCCGCCGGGCCGGGCTCGCCCCGTTCTGGCTGCGGATGCAGCAGCCCGCCGCGCCGCTGCCCGGCGCCGACACCCTGGTGGTGGACGGCGAGGACACCTTCACCGCGATGCTCGCCCACCTGCTGCGCTCGCTCGGCCACACCGTCACCGTGCTCCGCTACGACGCCCCCGGACTGCGCGAGCGGGCCGCCGCGCACCCCGGCCCGCTGGTGCTCGGCCCCGGCCCCGGCGACCCGGCCGACCCGGCCGACCCGAAGATGGCGCTGCTGCGCCCGGTGGTCGCCGACGCGCTGGCCGCCGTCCGCTCCGGGGCGCGCACCGCGCCGCTGCTCGCGGTCTGCCTCAGCCACCAGCTGCTCTCCGCGCGGCTGGGGCTGGAGCTGGCCCGCAAGGCGGTGCCGTACCAGGGTGCCCAGGAGGCCGTCGACCTGTTCGGCACCCGCCGCACCGTCGGCTTCTACAACACCTTCACCGCCCGCTGCGACGCGGCGGCGGCCGAGCGGCTGGCCGCCGAGGGCGTCGAGGTCGCCCGGGACGCCCGCACCGGCGACGTGCACGCGCTGCGCGGGCCCGGCTTCGCCAGCCTGCAGTTCCACCCCGAGTCGGTGCTCACCCGGGAGGGCGTGGAGATCGTCGCCGAACTGCTGGGCGCCGCCGCGGCCGTGCGCGGCTGAAACCGGCCGCCCGGGCCGCTCCCCCGCCCACCGCCCGGGCTTCCGGAAAGGTCTGGATCTCTCCCCAGCTGACTGGTATTCATATCCTGCTCGCCGGTCATGAGTTGGGGGATGCATGACGAACGCACCGGTGCCCGGCACCGTGGAGATCGCCCTGGACGACGGCACCGTCCTGCACGCCGCCGTCCGCCAGGGACCGGGCCGCCCGGCGGGGGACGCGGGGGCGGCCACCGCGGCCGTCACCCACAGCCTCGGCGAGGTGCGGCGCACCGTCCGCGCGGTCGGGCGCTGGGCCCGCGAGACGGCGCGCGAGGCGGGCGACCCGGACGGCTTCGAGGTGGAGTTCGGCCTCACCCTCGGGGTGAAGTCCGGCCGCCTGATCGGCGTGCTCGCGGAAGCCTCCGGCCAGGCGAGCCTGGTGGTCCGGCTGAGCTGGAAGCGGCCGGACGACCGCCCCGCCGCGTGAGCCCGGACGCCGCCGCGGTCCGCCTCGCGGACCCGGCCGGGGCCTTCCTCGGCAGCGGCTTCCACCTCGGCGCGGGCCTGCTGGTCAGCTGCGCGCACGTGGTGCACGGCCACCCCGGGCTCACCGCGGCCCGGCACGGCGGGGACGCCCACCCGGTGCGCACCGCCCGGCTGTTCCCGCCGGACCGGCCGCCCGGCGCGGCCAGCTACCCGCCGCCGGACCTCGCGCTGCTCACCGCGCCCGGCCTGGCCGGCGCCCCGGCGGTGCCGCTCGCCGGGCGCGACCCGGCGGGCGGCGCGGCCGTCCTGGTGCACGGCTTCGCGGTGAACCCGGTGACCGGCGAGGTCGGCCCGGAGTCGGCCCGGCTGACCGTGGCGGGGCCCTCCGGCCTCGGGCTGCGCGTCCAACAGGGCTGGATCCAGCACGGGTTGAGCGGCAGCATGGCGCTCGACGGGGACGGCCGGGTGGTCGGCGTGGTCAAGGCGACCGCGGACGGCGACGACCCGGTGGGCGGCTGGCTGACCCCGCTGTCCGCGCTGCTCCCGCTGCTGCCACCGCTGCCGCCCGCCCCGCCGGCCGGACCGCCCCGGGCGCCCGCGCCGACGGCGGGCGCGGTCGCCCGGCTGCTCGGCGAACCGTCCCTGCTGGAGGACCCGGCGGCCCGGCTGGAGCTGATCAGGGCCGTCAACGAGCGGCTCGGCCCCGGCCAGCAGGTCAGGGTCCCGTACCACGCGCACGCCGCCCTGCACCTGCGCGCCCTCGCCGCGGCCTGCCTGGAGCACCGCAGCCCCGCCGACGCCCTGCGCGCCCTGCTGGCCGGGGCCCGCGAACTGTGCGGCCCGCACCGCGCCCTGGACCGGCTCGGCGCCCTGCTCGACCTCGACCCGGAGGAGTGACCGTGGACCGCTGCACCTGGGAGACCCGGCAGATGCTGCAGCGCATCCTCGCCGAGTGGTTCACCCTGGCGCCCGTGCTGCCCGACCTGGAGCAGCACCTGGCCGAGAGCACCGGCTACCCGGTCCAGGTGCAGCCCCGCCAACTGGCGACGTCCGCCGCCCGGATCGCCGGCTTCCTGGCCGAGGAGCACGGACAGCCGTCCGCCGCGATCGGCCACCTGCACGACTGGCTGGTCGGCTTCGCCGGGGCCAGCCTGCGCGGCGACTGGGTGGCGTTCCTGGCCCAGGTCCAGAGCGCCCCGGGGCTGACCGTGAACGAGCGGGCCGACCTGGTGGTGATCGCGGGCGTGCTGTGCTTCCCGCCGGTGACGCCGGAGCGGACGGACGGCCGGCGGCTGGTCGAGACCGCCCGCCACGCCATGGTAATCGGCAGCCCCGCCCACCTGCTGCGGGACCTGCGCGGCCGGCAGGAGCACCAACTGGCCCGGATCGCCGAGGAGGCGGTGGAGAAGTCCCGCTCCAGGCCGCCGCGGCCGCCCACCGTGCAGCAGCCGCTGCCCCCGGAGCAGCCGCCACCACCGCCACCGCCGCAGCCCGGGGGCAGACGGCGGGTGCTGCTGGCCGTCGGCGCGGCCCTGCTGGCGACGGCCGGCCTGGTGACGGCGGTGGCCTGGCCCGACGACCCGCCGCCACTGCTGGACCAGGAGACCGGCTGGACCCTCCGCACCGTCCAACCCGGCGGCACCACCACCGCCAGGATCAACGTCCCCGAGGGCGCGAAGCGGCTGGAGACCAAACTCCTGCTGAGCGATCCGAACCCGGGCAGCGGCGCCTGCGCCGACGTGACCGCCGAGCTCAGCACCGACCAGGGCGGCAGCAGCGGCCGGCAGCACCCGGGCGCGCTGCTCTCCGTCCCGGTGCCCTCCGGGCGCACCGACCTGCGTCTGACCCTGCTGCTGCACGCCGGGGGCGGCTGCGCCCAGAACGTCGAGATCCAACGCGTCCGGTTCACCCGCTAGGAGGCCCCCGTGCCCGTCCCGCGCCCCGCCGCCCACCTGGCGGCCGGCCTGCTCCTGCTCGCCACCGCCGCGTCCGGCTGCTCCGCCGGCGAGGAGAAGTCCCCGTTCGACAACCTGCCGGTCAAGGTCGGCTTCAAGACCGACCGGCCGGGCATGTCCGAGTTCACCGACAAGGGGGTGTACGACGGCTTCGAGCCGCACCTGACCATGAAGGTGCTCGGCTCCCGGCAGATCGACTACACCTCGCTGACGGTGACCACCGCCAACTGGGAGGACGCCCTCACCGACGGCAAGGCCAACCACAACAAGGTCGACCTGGTGGTCGCCGACATCTCCGAGCGCGACGACCTCAAGCGGGACTACGACCTGGCCGGCCCCTACCTGCAGACCCCGCTGGGCGTGCTGCTGAAGGCCGACGACCCCCGGACGGTCGCCAAGTCCGAGGACCTCAAGCCGCTGCGGGTGTGCGTGTCCGGCGGCACCACCTCCGAGGCGCAGCTCAAGGACATCGGCCCGCAGGTCACCGTCACCGGCGCCAACCTCAAGGAGTGCCTGGAGCGGGTCGACGACGGCACCGCCGACGCCGTGCTCTCCGACTACCTGGTGCTGCAGGGCGTCGCCGCCAACTCCGGCAGCGGCGGTCGACGCGCGTACCGGGTCGCCCGGGACGCCCACATCGGCAAGACCCAGTTCCTGATGATGGTCCTGCCCAAGGGGCACCGGAAGGCGTGCGAGCTGCTCCGCCAGGCCATCAACGACTACCTGCAGGACCCGGACTGGATGAACGCCCTGCGCACCTCCTTCGCCTTCGGCCCGGACTTCACCGACAAGGAGCTGCGCGACGCCTTCAAGCCCGTCACCACCTCGGCCGGCGACCGCTGCTCGGCCTGAACCCCGGGAGCGCTCAGCCCAGTTCCTCGTCCAGCCCCTGCTCGATCGCGTACCGGACCAGCTCGACCCGGTTGTGCAGCTGGAGCTTGCCCAGGGTGTTCTGGACGTGGTTCTGCACGGTGCGGTGCGAGAGCACCAGGCGGTCGGCGATCTGCCGGTAGGACAGGCCCTTGGCGACCAGCCGCAGCACCTCGGTCTCCCGCGGGGTCAGCTGCGGGGCGGCCGGCTCGGCGGCGGTGCCGGGCTCGGCGGCGAGGCGGCGGAACTCGCCGAGCACCAGGCCCGCCAGGCCGGGGGTGAACACCGGGTCGCCGACGGCGGTGCGGCGCACCGCGTCGAGCAGCTCCTCGCGGCCCGCCGACTTCACCAGGTAGCCGGTGGCGCCGGACTTCACCGCCTCCAGCACGTCGGCGTGCTCGCCGCTGGCGGACAGCACCAGCACCCGCACCGCCGGGTCGGCCTCCACCACCCGGCGGCACACCTCGGCGCCGGACAGCGCGGGCAGGTTGAGGTCCAGCACCACCACCTGCGGGGTGCTGGCCCGGGCCCGGCGCACCGCCTCCTCGCCGTCCCCGGCGGTGGCGACCACCGCGAACCCGGCCTCGGCCAGGTCCCGGGCCACCCCGTCGCGCCACATCGGGTGGTCGTCCACCACCATCACGCGCACCGGCTGATCAGTCGTCACGTCCGCTCCTCGGCCACCGCAGTTCCACCTCGACGCCCTGCCCGGGCACCGAGTACAGCTCGGCGCTGCCGCCGAGGTCGAGCATCCGGCCGCGGATCGACTGCGCGACCCCGAGCCGGCCGTCGCGCTGCGCCTCGGCCAGCCGTCCGGCCGGGAAGCCGGGGCCGTCGTCGCGCACCGACACGGTGACCGCCTCCGGTTCGTCCTCGACCAGGATCCAGGCCCGGGCCGCCTCCCCGGCGTGCCGGCGGACGTTGTCCAGCGCGGCGGCGACCGCGGCGGCCAGTTCGGACGCGGCGGCGGCGGGCAGCAGGACGGGCGTGGCGGGCGCGGCGACGGTGATCCGCTCGTCGGCGTGCCGGGAGACCAGCGGGCGCAGGTCCCGCTCGCCGTCCGCGTCGCCGTCGTCCTCGGGCGGCCGCCCGCCGGTCATCAGGGCCCGCAGCGCGCGCTCCTGCTCGCCGGCCAGCCGGCCGAGTTCGGCGGCGTCGCCCTGCTGGCGGTGCACCAGGGCGAGCACCTGCAGCACCCCGTCGTGGATGTCCCGGGAGAGGCGTTCGCGCTCCCGGGTGGCGGCCTCCACCTGGAGCGCCCGGGTGAGCACCGCCTCGCTGGCCCGGGCCAGTTCGATCACGTAGCCGATGGCGCAGCCGGCGAGCAGCAGCAGGACGATGTTGTGCAGGTTGTCGGGGCTGACCCCGCCGTGCCCGAGGATGTTGGCCGCGCCGATCACCGCACCGGCGAACGCGGCGGCCCGCCAGCCGCCCTTGCCGGCGAAGCCGAGCACCGTCCCGGCCGCCCAGATCGTCGGCAGGGTCGGCGCGCCGCCGTGGATCCGGGCCGGGGTGTCGATGATCCCGCTCATCACGATGCCGGTCACCGCGGCCGTCAGGTCGGTGCCGAGCACCAGCCAGGTGCAGCGCTGGGGCCCGGCGAACGCCCGGGTGGAGGCCAGCGTCCACAGGCTCAGCGCGCCCAGGAAGATCCAGCCGGACACCGGGTGCAGGAACTGGTGGTACGAGGTGAGGTAGCGCAGCACCGCGTAGGCCAGCGCGAGCACCCGGAAGTAGCCCATGGCGCGCCACAGCGGCAGCTCCACCGACATGCCGCCGGCCGCCACGGCCGCCACCACCCCGGCCGGCGCCACCCCGGCCGGCCCGGGCCGGGCCGCGGTCGGCGCCCGGTGCGGCACCGCGACGGGTCTGTGGTCCTCCATCGTCCGAACTCCCCCTGCACTCCCCCGTGACGGCCCGTCAGGCCCCGTCGGCCTTCCCGTCCGCGGCGGCCTTCCCGTCCGCGGCGCCGTCGGCCTTCTCCGGCCCGTCGGCCTTGTCCGCCCCGGCGGCCTTCTCCGCCTCCGCCGCTTCGGCCTTCTCGGCCTTCTGCTGCGCCTTGCGGTCGGCGTCCGCGGCCTTCTTCTCCTCGGCGAGCTGCCGCTTGGCGGCGGTCGCGTAGATGTCCACGTACTCCTGGCCGGACAGCCGCATGATCTCGTACATCACCTCGTCGGTGACCGAGCGCAGGATGAACCGGTCGTTCTCCATGCCCTGGTAGCGGGAGAAGTCGAGCGGGCGGCCGATCCGGATGCCGGGCCGGACACCGAAGTTGGGCATCACCTGGCCGGGCGGCTGCACCTTCTCGGTGTCGATCATCGCGACCGGGATCACCGGGGCGCCGGTGGCCAGCGCGACCCGGGCCAGGCCGCCGACCTTGCCGCGGTACAGCTTGCCGTCGGGCGAGCGGGTGCCCTCGGGGTAGACGCCGAAGACCTCGCCGCGCTCGACCACCGCGATGCCGCTGCGGATCGCCGCCTCACCGGCGCCGCGGGCGCCCGAGCGGTCCACCGGCAGCTGGCCGACGCCCTTGAAGAAGGCGGCGGTCAGCCGGCCCTTGATGCCGGGCGTGGTGAAGTACTCGGCCTTCGCGATGAAGGTCACCCGGCGCTTGAGCAGGGCCGGCAGGAAGAACGAGTCGGAGAACGAAAGGTGGTTGCTGGCGAGGATGGCCGGACCCTCGTCCGGAATGTTCTCCTCGCCCTCCATCCACGGCCGGAAGAAGATCCGCAGCAGCGGCGCGACGATCATCTTCATCAGTCGGTAGAACAACCGGAGCCTCCTGAGGTGCGGACCGGACGATCCTAATGCCCCCGCCTGCCGCCCGGTGCACCGGCGAACCGTCCGTCCGCGCACCGGGCCCCTGTACGGGGCATCCCGCCCGTGGGACCATCGAGCCACCCTCACCCTGACCGCACCTCCAGGAGTCCCGCATGCCGCTGTTGCCGGGTGCCGAGCCGTACCGCCGAGCGGGCGGTCCGGTCGGCGTGCTGCTGGTGCACGGTTTCACCGGTTCCCCGCAGTCCATGCGCCCGTGGGCCGAGCACCTCGCCGACGCGGGCCTGACCGTGTCCGTCCCGCTGCTGCCCGGCCACGGCACCCGCTGGCAGGACCTCCAGCCCACCCGCTGGGAGGACTGGTACGCCACCGTGGAGACCGCCTTCGAGGAACTGGCCGCCGAGTGCGGGCGGGTCTTCGTCTGCGCGCTCTCGATGGGCGGTTCGCTGGCCCTGCGGCTGGCCGCGGAGCGGGGCGACCGGGTCTCCGGACTGGTGCTCGTCAACCCCTCGGTGCGTTCCGACAACCCCGCGACGGTGCTTCTTCCGCTCCTGCGCCACCTGCTCCCCTCGCTCCCGGGCGTGGCCGGCGACATCGCCCGGCCCGGCGCCGCCGAGGTCGGCTACGACCGCGTCCCGCTGCACGCCGCCTGGTCACTGGCCCGGCTGTGGAAGGTCGTCCGGGCGGGAATGCCCTCGGTGACCCAGCCGGTTCTGCTGTTGCACAGTCCGCAGGACCACGTGGTCTCGCCGCGCAACTCGGCCACCGTGCTCGCCCGGATATCCTCGACCGATGTGACGGAGTTGCTGCTGGAGCGCAGCTTCCACGTGGCCACGCTGGACCACGACGCCGGTCTGGTCTTCGGGGCGAGCCTCGACTTCGTCCGGCGGCTGGCCCCGGCAGCGGCGGTCGATGCCGGGAACCACTCGGGTTGAAAGGCCGGATGTGAACGAGACCAGCAAGGCGAACGACGACGAGGACCTGCCCCGCGAGGACGCCCAGGCGGCCGAGCCGGCGGCCGCCGGGGCCGCGCCCGCCCCGGTCCCGCGCCGCCCCGCCGCGGGCAGCCAGGCCGAACAGGACGCGATCTTCGCCGCGCTGGTGGCCCAGTTCGACGACCCGGTCGACCTCACCGACCCGGCCTGGCCCGAGGTCGAGAACCTGCGCGCGCAGCACGAGCGGGAGCGCGGGCCCGAGCGGCGCGGGCCGACCGCGCCGACCACCAGCAACGGCGGCCTGGGCGACTTCACCCCGCGCCCGGTCCCCCGCCCGGGCGACGGCCCGCGCGACTACTCGCCCGCCGAGGACCCGGACGAGGGGCACTTCGTCCCGCCGGAGCCGCCGCCGCTGCCCCCCGCCGACACCACCGCCAAGTTCGCCTGGCTGGCCGTCCTGGGCGGCCCCGCGCTGCTGCTGTTCGACGCCGTGGTCTGGCACGAGGTCTCCGGCTGGCCCGCCTGGGTCGGCCTGCTGTCCTTCCTCGGCGGCTTCGGCACCCTGGTGGCCCGGATGAAGGACCGCGACGAGGACGAGCCGGAGGACCCGAACGGCGGCGCCGTCGTCTGAACGGCCGTGCCGCGCCCGGGAGTCGACGGACCGCTCGGCCCCGGGCGGAGGCCGCCAAAGGCCGCTCGGGGCCGCTCAGGCCCGCTCGGGCGCGTTCACTCCGGCGCCGGGATCCGCAGCGCCGCCAGCACCGGCAGGTGGTCGGTGGCGGCCCGCAGGTCCGCCTCCGCGACGCCCGGCAGCGGGTACGGCACGCCGCAGCCGAGCACCTCGACGTCCGGCGTGGCGAACACCCCGTCGATCCGCTGGTAGGGCTGCTTGGGCACCGAGGTGTACGTGCCGCCCCAGGGCGCCTTCGCGTGCGCGTCGGTCAGCTCCGCGGCGAGGCCGCGCCAACCCGGGCCCTCCGGCGGCTCGTTGAAGTCTCCGGCGATCACCCCCGGCTCCCCCGGCCGCAGTTGACCCCGCAGCAGGGCGAACTGCCGCAGCCGCTCGGCCGGTTCGAGGCTCAGGTGGCAGCTGGTCACCGAGAACGGCCGGCTCCCGCCGATCCGCAGCAGCGCGCTCGCGAAGCCGCGCGCGTGCAGCCCCCGGGTCTTCGGCAGCAGCACGTCCCGCAGTTCCAGCAGGTCGACCCGCAGGTTGCCGAGCAGCAGCGGGCCCGCCGCCACCCGCCCGCCCCCGGCGAGGATCACCAGCCCGGTCTTGTGCGCCAGCCAGGCCGCGGCCTTCTCGGTCTTCCAGTACCGCGGCGACTCCTGCACGCACACCACGTCCGGCTCGCAGGCCCGGATCACCCGGGCCACCGCGGCCCGGTCGTCGCGCAGCGACCGCACGTTGTAGCTCAGCACCCGTACCCGTCGCGCCCCGTCCGGCTCCGCCCCGGACGACGCCAACGCAACCCCAGTGTCCGTCACCTGACCGACAGTAACAAACCCGGGGCGCGATTTCAGGGGCCCGGGGAGCGCGCGGCGGGAACGGCAAGGCCGCGACGGGGGCGGTGACTTGCCACCCGTCGCGGCCTCGCGGTGCGTTCTTCAGCCGTGCTGCCCGGCGCCGGGGGTCAGACCCGCGCCAGGTCCGCCGCGCCGGCGATGCCCGCGGCCGAACCCATCGACGCCAGCACCACGTTGGCGACCGGACGGGCCGGGCCGCCGGTCAGGTACTTGTGGAAGCTGTCGGTGACCGGGTCGAGCAGCAGGTTGCCGGAGTCGGAGACGCCGCCGCCGAGGACGAAGACGCCCGGGTCGAACAGCGCGGCGAGGTCGGCCATGCCGCGGCCGAGCCAGTCGGCCAGCTCCGCGTAGCAGGACAGCGCCAGCGCGTCACCCTCCGCGGCGGCCTCGGTGATGTGGATGCCGCGGATGGTCTCGGCGACACCGTCGTTGAGTTCGAGCATCCGCTTGCCGGCGATCGGGTCGGCGGCGGCGCGCTCGCGGCCGTAGCGGCGCAGCGCGCGCCCGGAGCCGTACTGCTCCCAGCAGCCGTGGCCGCCGCAGCCGCACTCCAGGCCGTCGGGAACCATGTTGAGGTGGCCGATCTCGCCCGCCACGCCGAACCGGCCGCGGTGCAGCCGGCCGTCGAGGACGATGCCGCCGCCGATACCGGTGCCGACGGTGATCAGGACCATGTCCTCGTACTCGGCGGCGGCGCCGAACCGGAACTCGGCCCAGGCGGCGCAGTTGGCGTCGTTCTCGACGACGGTCTCCAGGCCGGTGAGCTCCTCGACCCGCTGCTTGAGGGGCTCGTTCTCCCAGGCGATGTTGGGCGCCATCAGGACGGTGGAGCGGTCCCGGTTGACGAACCCGGGGGCGCCGACACCGACCGCCGCGACGTCGGGGTACTGCTCCTTCAACTCCCGTACGCCCTGGGCGATCGCATCGACCGCCCACTGGGGGTCGGCCGGGGTCGGCACCCGGGTCTTGGCCAGAATCTCGCCGGACTCGTCGACCACGCCTGCTGCGATCTTGGTACCGCCGACGTCCACGCCGATGGTCAGAGCCATGTGTCCCTCAGCTATTCACTCGTTCCCGCTCAGCGGAACCGTACCCGCTGAGGGGTCTCCGCGTATACAGCCAGGCGTACATTATTCGAAGGCAATTGCCGACCCATTGGTCATGGTGCCTTCAGAAGTCATACCAACGGTACCGCTCGGTAGTGAGCCGTGACCGTAGCGTGACGCCACTGTCCGGCCGGTTTGATTACTTGTCGGGCCCTTCGGCGGCCCCGTCCAGGTCCACCCGTTCGGCCTCCGCGTGTCGGGGCGCGGACCAGTTCCGCTCGTGCCGGACGACGGCGGCCCGGTAGGCGGCCAGCAACTCCCCGCCCGCGGCCGCGAGGTGGCCGTACACCTCGGGGTTGGACTCGCGCAGCCGGCCGCCGATCTCCACCGCCTTGACGCCCACCGCGGCGGCGAACCTGCGCACCTCCTCGACCAGCGGCGCGAACTCCCCCGCCCCGCCCGGCCGTTCCTGCTCCTGCTGCTGCTCCTGCTGTTCCTGCTGCTGTTCGGTGCTCATCGCGCCACTCCCCATCCGTCCAACCCGTCCGACCCGTCCGACCCGCCCGCCCGGTTACCCGCGCGGCCAGAGCGCGGGGTCGGGCGTGAACCGCACCGACAGCACCCCGTCCGCCAGCCCGGCCCCACTGACCGTGCAACGGCGCAGCGCGGACGGGAGTGCCAGGACCCGCCGGTAACCTCCGACGCCGAGCACCAACTCGTCGCCGCGGCGCAGCAGTTCCAGCTCGCCCCGGTCGGCGCCGGGCAGCGGCAGGTGCCAGAGCAGCTGGTTGTCGGCGGCCAGCCGGTCCTCGACCCGGGGGTCGGCGGGGGCGGGCGGCCGGGGGGCGCCGGTGGCGTAGAGGCGTTCGGCGAGCGCCTCCAGGCCGCCGTCGGGCTGCCGGGCGACCAGCACCGGCACCTCGCCCAGCCGTTCGGCGACGGCGGCGAGCTGCTCGTCCTGCCGGGCGGCCGTCGCGGCCAGCCAGGGGTCCGCGGAGCCGGCCGCGGCGGCGGGCAGCGCGCCGTGCGCGACCACCGCGTCCAGCGGCAGGCCGTGCAGGGCGAGCCCGGCCCGGATCCGGGCCAGTGCGCGGGGCGCGGGGCGGGCGGCGTCCAACACGAGGCGGACGGTGGTGCCGGGGGCGGTGATCGCGGCGGCGGCCTCGGCGAGCGCGGCGGAGGCGGCGGCCCGGGCCTCGAACAGCCGGTCGGTGGGCAGCGGGAGGCCGGCCAGGTTGGCCAGCAGCGGGCGCAGCGCGCGGGCGGCCTGGCGCTGTTCGGGCAGCAGCCGGGCGAGGTAGCGCTCCAGCTGGGCGGGCAGCGCGAGGGTGGCGATCAGTTCGGCGGGCGGCGGCGCGGCGACCACCAGCACCTCGGCCTTGGCCCGGGGCAGCGCGCGCAGCAGGGCGAGGGCGCGGGTGCCGGGGAGCGGGGCGAGTTCCTCGGGGTCGAGCGGCTGGGCGCCGATCAGGTCGAGCGCGGGGGCGAGCCGGTCGCGGTAGCCGTCCAGGGCGGCCCGGAAGGCGGCCTGCTCGTCGAGCCGGGCGGCCTCCAGGTGCCGTTCCAGTTCGACGGGTTCGGGTCCGAGCCGGACGCCGAGCAGGTCGTCCACCGCGCGGTGCGGGTCGTCGGCGGCCAGCAGCAGGGTGTCGCTGCCCTGCCGGGCGTGGTGCAGGGCGGTGGCGGCGGCGATCCGGCCGGACTCCGGGCCGCTGACCAGTACGGTGCGGGTGGCCACGGGCCCGGTCAGCTCTCCACGCGCTTCTTCAGCCCGGCCAGTGCTCGGTCGATGATGACCTTCTCGGCCTTGCGCTTGATCATGCCGAGCATCGGGATCTTGACGTCCACGGCCAGCTGGTAGGTGACCTCGGTGCCCTTCCCGGCGGGGGCGAGCGCGTACGAGCCGTCCAGGGCGCGCAGCATCTGGCTGCTGACCAAGGTCCAGCTGACCTCGCGGTCGCCGTCCCAGGTGTAGGCGAGGGTGTGCTCGTCGCGGATCGCCCCGGCGTCCAGCAGCAGCCGCACCTTGGCGGCGCGGCCGTCGGGCCCGGCCTCCAGGACGTCGATCTCCTTGACCTCGCCGGTCCACTGCGGGTACGCGGCGAAGTCGGCGATCACCGCCATGACCTCGGCCGGGGTGGCGTCGATGACAATGCTCGACCTGGTGTGCTCCGCCATTGCGGCCTCCGCGATCTCCCTGTGCTGCTGTGCGCCCAGCAGAGGCTATCGCGGGCGGGGCCGCCCGCTTCCCGCGCGGGCACCTACCGGCGGGTCACCTCCGGGCTGCCGTAGGGTTCGATTCGGTCGCCCCGCACGTCCGACCTGCGGTGTGACGATCGGAACACCGGGGCCGACCCCTCTGGTCGAACGCGCCTACCCGGCAGTAACGTCCAGTCGTCCCGCAGCGTCGCAGACGAGGAGCAGTCTTGCTCGACGAGTTCAGCCTTCCGGCCCGCTACCAGGTACCGAGCGACGGCAACCTCGCCGACCTGGTCCACCAGAACGCGGAGCGCCACCCGGGCGTCGCTGTGCTCAGCCGCAAGTCCGCCGGGCAGTGGCAGGACCTCACCGCCGCCCAGTTCCTCGTCGAGGTGCACGCCGTCGCCAAGGGCCTGGTCGCCTCCGGCGTCGGCCCCGGCGACCGGGTCGCCGTGATGTCCCGCACCCGCTACGAGTGGACGCTGCTCGACTTCGCGATCTGGACCGCCGGCGCGGTCACCGTCCCGGTGTACGAGACCTCCTCCGCCGAGCAGGTCCGCTGGATCCTCGGCGACTCCGGCGCGCTCGCCGTCGTCACCGAGACCGACCAGCACGCCGCCGTGGTCGACGGGGTCCGCGCCGAACTGCCGGAGCTGAAGCACACCTGGCAGATCGAACGGGACGGCGTCGCCGCCCTCGCCCGGGCCGGCGCCGGCGTGGACGACGCCGTGATCGCCGAACGCCGCCGACTGGCCGGGCCCGACTCGACCGCCACCCTCGTCTACACCTCCGGCACCACCGGCCGCCCCAAGGGCTGCGTGCTCACCCACGGCAACTTCCTCGCCGAACTGGGCAACGTCACCGCCCGGATGCCCGAACTGTTCCGCACCGGCGAGTCCTCCGTCCTGCTGTTCCTGCCGCTCGCCCACGTGCTCGGCCGGATCGCCGAGATCGCCGCCGCCATCGCGCCGGTCCGGCTCGGCCACGTCTCCGACATCAAGAACGTCACCGAGGAGCTCGGCTCCTTCCGGCCGACCCTGATCCTCGGCGTCCCCAGGGTGTTCGAGAAGGTCTACAACACCGCCCGCGCCAAGGCCCAGGCCGACGGCAAGGGCGGGATCTTCGACCGCGCCGCCGACACCGCCGTCGCCTACAGCCGCGCCCTCGACGACGGCGGCCCCTCGCTCGGCCTGCGGATCAAGCACGCGGTCTTCGACAAGCTGGTCTACGGCAAGCTCCGGGGCGCCCTCGGCGGCCGCTGCCGCTACGCCATCTCCGGCGGCGCCCCGCTCGGCGAACGGCTCGGCCACTTCTACCGCGGCATCGGCTTCGTCGTCCTGGAGGGCTACGGCCTCACCGAGTCCTGCGCCGCCACCGCCTTCAACCCCCACGACAAGCCCAAGATCGGCACCGTCGGCCAGCCGCTCCCCGGCTCGGCGATCCGGATCGCCGCGGACGGCGAGGTCCTGCTCAAGGGCCCGCAGGTCTTCACCGGCTACTGGAACAACCCCGCCGCCACCGCCGACGCCCTCCGCGACGGCTGGTTCGCCACCGGCGACCTCGGCACCCTCGACGACGAGGGCTACCTCACCATCACCGGCCGCAAGAAGGAGATCATCGTCACCGCCGGCGGCAAGAACGTCGCCCCCGCCGTGATCGAGGACCGCATCCGCGCCCACGCGATCGTCGGCGAGGTCATGGTGGTCGGCGACCGCAAGCCCTTCATCGCCTGCCTGGTCACCGTCGACGACGAGTTCTTCCCCCGCTGGAAGGCCCTCAACGGCAAGCCCGCCGACGCCACGGTCGAACAGCTCCGCGAGGACCCCGACCTCCTCGCCGCCGTCCAGGCCGCGATCGACGACGGCAACCAGGCCGTCTCGCACGCCGAAGCCGTCAAGAAGTTCCGCCTCCTCACCACCACCTTCACCGAAGCCGGCGGCCACCTCACCCCCTCCCTCAAGCTCAAGCGCAACGTCGTCCTCAAGGACTTCGCCGCCGAGATCGAGAGCCTCTACACCCGCTGACCCCCTCCCGGGAGGGAAATCAGGGGCGCGGGGAACTGCGCGGCCGACCGAGCACGCACAGCCGGATCGCGACGCAGGACACGAACTCGCACCATCCCGCGATCTCGCTGGCGTGCTCCTCCCGCCGAGCGCAGCGCTCAGCGGGCCTGCAGCACCTCCGTGAGCCGTTCCGCGAGCATGTCCCAGCGCCAGGCCGCGTGCACCCACGCGCGGCCCGCCTCGCCCATCCGGCGCCGCAGGCCCTCGTCGCCGAGCAGCCGCACCAGCCGCTCCGCGAGCAGCGTCTCCCCGCCCTTGCCGGGCACCACGTACCCGGTCTCGCCCTCGCGGACCGCGTCCGGGGCCCCGCCGGAGTCCCCGGCGACGACCGGGAGCCCGGTGGCGGAGGCTTCCAGGTAGACGATGCCCAGGCCCTCGACGTCGAGTCCGCCGCGCCGGGTGCGGCAGGGCATCGCGAAGACGTCGCCGGCCCCGTAGTGGGCCGGGAGCTCCTCCCAGGGCACCTCGCCGGTGAGGACCACCGAGGGGCGGACGCCCACCGTGTCGACGAGCTTCTCCAGTTCGGCCCGGTGGGGGCCACCGCCGACGATCAGCAGCACCGCGTCGGGGTGGGCGGCGAGCACCCGCGGCCAGCTGCGGATCAGGGTGTCCTGGCCCTTGCGCGGCACCAGCCGGGACACGCACACCACCACCGGCCGTTCGCTGAGCCCGAGCCGGGCCCGTACGGCGTCGCCGCCGGAGTCCGGCCGGAAGACCGTCTCGTCGACGCCGGGCGGCAGTCGGACCATCCGCCGGGCGGCGTCCGGTCCGACCGCCCGGGCGATCCGGGACCGGGTGTACTCGCCGAGGTAGGTCAGCACGTCGGTGCCGGCCCCGACCCGGCGCAGCAGTTGGGCGGAGAGCGGCAGTTGGGCCCAGGCGGCCTCGTGCCCGTGGGTCATGCCGAGCAGCCGCTGCGCGCCGGCCCGGCGCAGCGCGGGGGCCATCAGTCCGAGCGGGGCGGCGGCGCCGAACCAGACCGAGGTGCAGCCCTCGGCGCGCAGGAGGTCGGCGGCGCGGCGGGTGACCCGCGGGGTGGGGAGCATCATCCTGGTCCGGTCGCGGATCACCGGGAAGGGCTGCCGGGCGTCGAACTCGGCGACCTCGCGGCCGTCGCGCCAGGTGGAGGCGTACACCACGATCGAGCCCGCGGGCTGCCGGACGGCCATGTTGTGGATGAACGTCTGGATGCCGCCGGGCCGGGGCGGGAAGTCGTTGGTGACGATGAGGGTCTTGTGCATGCCTCGGCTCGCTCGGTCGGGGGGTGCTCGGACTACCTGTGGGTGGTCCGTACGATAGGTCACCGTGTCCGTTCACCGGGAACACGGCCCCGCAGTGCGGCGGGGTGCGGCCCGGGCCCCGCAAGGGGGGCTCGGACACGGTTCGGTGAAGGTTGGGACCACCGTCGCAACCTTTCGGGCGGGGCGTCGCTCCTTAACCGGTGAGGCAACCGGTGGGGACCCGGCGTGCCCGGTGTCCCGACGCGCACGCGACGACCCGAAGGAGCGCAGTGGAGTCAGCCCAGGCCGAGGAGGCCGGCGGCGCGGAGCAGGTGGCTCCGTCGTCCCCTGCCGTTGCCGTGCCGAGCCGCCGTCCGCTGTGGGCGCTGGCGGCCGGCTGGGTGGCGACCCGGACGCTGATCGTCCTGATGGTCGTCAACGTCCTGCGGATCGGCGACGTGAGTTCCGACATCTCGGTGATCTACCACAGCTGGTACGAGGTGCTGCGCACCGGCACCTTCCCGCTGGACGACGTGACCTGGCAGTACCCGCCGGGCGCGGCGCTGGTGATCCTGGCGCCGGGGCTGCTGCCCTGGTCGTACCTGGTGTCGTTCTTCGTGATCTGCGGGGTGGTGGACGCGGCCGCGATGGCGCTGCTGATGCGCGCCGGGGTCCGCAGGGGCCGCAGCTACCTGGGCGGCTGGTACTGGGTGGTGGGCGTGCCGCTGCTCGGGCCGACGGCGTACTGCCGCTACGACATCATCGTGACGGCGCTGGCCGTCGCGGGCCTGCTGGTGATGCTGCGGCGCCCGGCGCTGAGCGGGGTGCTGCTGGGCCTGGGCGGGCTGCTGAAGGTGTGGCCGCTGCTGGCGCTGATCGGTTCGCCGCGCGGGCGGCGGACCCGGCGGGTGTGGACCTCGGCGCTGGCGTTCGCGGCCGCGCTGGGCTTCCTGCTGACGGCGGGCATGAACGGGGCGTTCGAGTTCCTGAAGTTCCAGTCGGAGCGCGGCATCGAGATCGAGTCGGTGGGCGCGCTGCCGCTGCACTTCGCCCGGCTGGCCGGGTCCTGGCACGGCACCGTGACGATGAACTACGGCTCGACGGAGTTCCTGGGGCCGTGGGTGCCGGTGATCTCCAAGGTGATGGTCGGGCTGTCGGTGGTGGGCTTCGGCTGGCTGCTGGTGTGGCGGCTGCGGGCGGCCCGCTGGACGTCGGCGACCACCTTCGACGCGGCGCTGTGCGCGCTGCTGATCTTCGTCACGACCAGCCGGGTGATCTCCCCGCAGTACATGATCTGGGTGGTCGGCCTGGTCGCGGTGTGCCTGACGGTGCGGGGCAGCAGCCAGCGGCCGGTGGCGGTGCCGGTCCTGGTGGCGTCGGTGCTGACCACGGTGGAGTTCCCGGTGATGTTCGGCGCGGTGAACCACAGCCAGTTGGGCGGGGTGCTGGTGCTGACCGCCCGCAACCTGCTGCTGGTGGTGTGCACGGTGCTCTCGGCGTACCGGCTGTGGCGCTCCACCCGGCGGGCCGAGGCGCTGACCACGGTGGTGCTGCCGGTCGAGCAGGTCGCCCCGCAGTACCCGGTGCGGCCGGGCATCGCCTACGAGCAGGACCTGCTGGACGACCTGACCCCGGTGGACCGGGCCTGACGGCCGCCCTCCCGCACACCCCCTTGCAAGTTTCTGCAAACCCTTGCAGAGCCGGGCGGGGTGCTGCCACCATCACCGGATGATCGACTACGACATCCTGATCGTCGGCGGCCTCGGCGTGGACACCATCGTGCGGGTGGACCGGCTGGAGGTCCCGCCGGGCCGCGACTCGATCGGCGTCCCCCCGGTGCTGGACTACCCCGCGCACACCGGCAACGGCGTCGCGCTGGCCTGCCTGGCGCTCGGCCTGCGCACCAAGTTCGCCGACTTCCTCGGCGACGACCCGCAGGGCGCCCTGATCCTCGCCGAATACGCCCGCCGCGGCCTGGACTTCAGCCACCTGCCCGCCCCGGCCGGCACCCCGCGCAGCGTCAACCTGGTCGACCGGGACGGCCTGCGGTTCTCCTTCTACGACGGCCGGCACCCGGCGGACGCCCGGCTGCCGCGCGAGTTCTGGCTGCCGCTGCTGGAGCGCTCGGCGCACGTCCACCTGTCGATCACCAACGTCAACCGGGACATGTACCCGGACATCGAGCGGCTGGGCCGCACCAGCTCCACCGACCTGCACGCCTGGGACGGCGCCGCCGAGCACCACCTGCACTACGCGCTCCGCTCGGACCTGGTCTTCCTCTCCGCGGCGGGCCTGGCGAACCGCCCGGAGGCGGTGATGCGCGCGGTGCTGGAGCGGGGCCGGGCCGAGCTGGTGGTGGCCACCGCGGGCGCGGACGGCGCCTTCCTGCTGACCCGCGGCGACGACGCGCCCCGGCACTTCCCGGCCGTCGACCCGGGCGCGCCGGTGGTGGACAGCAACGGCGCGGGCGACGCCTTCGTCTCCGGCTTCCTGCACCACCGGCTGGCGGGCCGCCCGGTGGAGGAGTGCATGCGGGCCGGCGCGGTGGCCGGGGCGCACACCTGCACCGTCGCGGGCACCCACACCGCCTTCCTGGACGCGGCGGGCCTGGAGCGGGCGCTCACCACCGCCTGATCCCGGGGTCAGCCTCCGAGCCTGGCCACCTCGCCCGCCCACGCCTTGGTGAACTCCACCGGGCCGAGCCCGAGTTGGGCCTTCATCGCGCGTTCGAGGCCGCCCTCGCCGGCGGCCCCGACGGCGCGGTAGAACGCCACCAGCCGGTCCTGCCCGTACCGGCGGGCGATCAGGTCGCAGGCCATCCAGGCCTGCTCGTACGCCTGGGCGATGCCCTCCGCGCCCGCCGTGAACGCCGCGTCCTCGGGCAGCGCGGCGGGGGCCCGCCCGGCCCGGACGTCCTTGACCAGTTCGGGGGCGACCTGCCGGGCGGTGCGCCCGGAGCCCAGGTAGCCGGTGTAGTCGGCGACCCCCTCGGAGAGCCACAGCGGCGTCCAGGACCTGGTGTCGGCCCGGGTGGCGACGTGGGTGGCCTCGTGGGTGACCACCACCCGGCGGCCGAGGTCGCTGAGCTGCCGGTAGGCGTCCGGGTTGACCACGATCCGGTCGGCGGGGGTGTGCACGGGGGCGCCGCCGACCGCCAGGGTGACCGCGGCTATGCCCTGGTAGGCGTCCGCGGACACGTCCATCCGACGGGCGAACTGCTGCTCGGTGAGCGGCAGTTCGAGCAGCAGCCGGGTCGCGGACGGGCCCCAGACGGCCTCCACCGCGGGCACCGCGCGGTCGGCGAGCCCCGCCAGCGCGGTCAGCTCGGCGCCCTCGCCGAGGCCGAGCACCAGGCTGTGGGCGCCCTCCACGGCCCGGACGGTGCCCAGGTCCCAGGGCGCGGCCGCGCCGGTCGGCGTCTCCCGGGCCACCCGCCAGCCGCCCTCCTCCCGCACCAGCTCCAGCTGCCGCTCCAGCAGCGCCGGGTAGTCGTCCACCCCGGTCAGCCGGTAGGCCAGCTCGGCGCCGACGGTGAACCGGTCCGTCCCGGCCGGCGGCTCGGTGAACGAGGTCAGCCGCAGCCCGTACGCGGTGAAGCGCAGCCCGGCGGTGCGGGTCAGCAGGTCCCGGTCGGCCTCCTCGGCGCCCCGCGCGGACAGCGCCAGCAGCGCGTCGGCGTCCCGCTCGGCGACGGCCCGGCCGCGCAGCGACAGCACCTGGACGGCGGCCTCCCGCAGCCCGGACGGCGGCCGGTCCGGGTACGCGGCGGCGGCCGGCGGCGGCGGGCCGGGCAGCGCCCGGGGCAGCGACAGCTGGGTGGCCGCGGCGGCGGCCAGCAGCAGGGCGGCGCGTCGGGACAGCGGGGCACCGGCCCGCGGCGGCGGCCCGGGGGCCGGCGGCAGGTCGGTGACCAGGGGTTCGTCGACGAGGCTCAGACCCGCACCACCGTGTTGACCGGCATCGCGTTCACGCTCTCGTACCGGACCCGGGCGCCGGGGTAGGGCGCGTGCACGACGACGCCCCCGCCGGCGTACATGCCGACGTGGTGCCTGTCGCTGTAGAAGATCACCAGGTCTCCGGGCCGGGCTTCGGCGAGGCTCACCCGCCGGCCGGCCGAAGCCTGCGCCTGCGAGGTCCGCGGCAGGGTCACTCCGGCCTGCCGCCACGACCAGTACATCAGACCGGAGCAGTCGAAGGTGCCCGGCCCGGTGGATCCGTAGACGTACGGGGAGCCGATCTTGGAGAGCGCGGCGGCCAGCGCGGTGGCGGCGCGGTCCGAGGAGGGCGGCTGGTCGCCGAGGTCGATCCGGTCGGTGCCGCGGGTGGCGCGCCGCCGGGCCTCGTGGGCGTCGTCGGCGGCCATCCTGGCCCGCTCGGCGGGGGCGAGGCCGTTCAGCAGCTGCTGGGCCCTGGCCAGCCGCTGCCGGACGTCCTCCTTGGCGGCGGACAGCTGCCGCCGGGCCTGCTCCAGCTCGGCGAGCTTGGCGCCGGCCTCGTGCCGCCGCTCCTCCAGCCGGCGCTGCCGCTCGGCGAGCTCGCGCAGGCTCTCGGCCTGCCGGGAGGTGGCCTGTTCGAGCGAGCGGGCGCCGGTCAGGTAGCCGGAGGGGTCCTGGTCGAGCATCAGCCGGACGGTGGGGTCCACGCCCTGGGACCGGTACTGGTCGGCGGCGACGGCGGCCAGGTCGCCGCGCATCCGGTTCAGCTCCTCCTGCCCGGCGGCGACCTGGTCCTGCAGGCTGCCGGCCTCGGCCTGGAGCCGCTGCTGCCGCTCCTGGGCGGCGTTGTACTTCTCGGACGCCTGCTCGGCCTCCTCGTAGAGCTGGTCGACCTGGGTCTTGACCTCGCCGCGGCTCACCGGCTCGGCCGGGCTGAGCGGGGCGGCGGCGGCCCCTCCGACGGTCAGCCCGAGCGCGCCGGTGGCGGCGGCGGTGAGCGCCAGGGCGCGGGCCAGGCGCTGGACGCCGGGCAGCGGGGTGCGACGGTGCACGGACACGTGCGACGGCTCCGTTCTGCGGCCGGCCTCCGCCGCCGTCCGCCGTCGGACGGCCGTCCTCGCGGGGGCCCGGGGGCAGAGGTTAGCGAGTCGGATCGATCCAGTCCAAACCCCGACAGGAACGAATATTTGACCGCGAATCGGACGCCAGGACGAGAACGGCCCGGCACCCCCTGCGGGGTACCGGGCCGGAGGCCGTGCCGGACCGTCAGATCCGGACGATCCGGTTGATCGGCATGACCGTCGCCGACTCGTAGCGGACCTGCGCGCCGGTGTGCGGGGCGTGGACGATCTGCCCGTTGCCGACGTACATGCCGACGTGGTGCTGGTCGCCGTAGTAGATGATCAGGTCGCCCGGGCGGGCGTTGGCGATGTCGGTGCCCAGGTTGGTCCCGGCCCCGGCCTGCGCCTGCGAGGTGCGCGGGATCGACACGCCGGCCTGCTTGTAGGCCCACTGCATCAGGCCGGAGCAGTCGAAGGTGCTCGGACCGGCCGCGCCGTAGGAGTACCAGCTGCCGAGCTTGGAGACCGCCGCGCCGACCGCGTTGCCCGAGAAGCTGGAGGACGCCGGGGCGTTCAGCTCCACCCGGACGGTGTCGCGGGAGGCGCGCTGCGCGGCGTCGGCCTTCGCCTTGGCGTCCGCGGCGGCCTTCGCCTCGGCGGCGGCGAGCTGGTCGCGCTCCTGCTGGGTCAGCGTGTTGAGCAGCTCCTGGGCCTTGGCCAGCTTCGCCTTGACGTCGTCCTTGTCGGCCTGCAGGGCCTTGGTGGTGGTGTCCAGCTCGGCGAGCTTGGACTCGGCCTCCTTGCGCTGGGCGTCGAGCTTGGCCTGCTCGGACTTGAAGGTCTTGAGCAGGTCCGCCTGGGTGGAGCCGACCGCGTTCAGCGTGCCGGCCTCCCCGAGGAACGAGTCCGGGCTGCTGGAGAGCATCAGCTGCATGGTCTGCGGCATGCTGCCGCTGCGGTACTGCTCGGCGGCGATGCCCGCCAGGCCCTCCTGCGCGGTGGTCACCTGCTCCTGCTGCCGGGCGAGCTGGTCCTGGAGCTGGCCGACCTGCTTCTGCAGCTCCTGCTGCTTCTCGACGGAGGCGTTGAGCGCCTCCGTCTTGACCTCGGCCTGCTCGTTGAGCTGGTCGACCTGCTGCTTGACCTGGTCCTTGGTGGGCGCGGGGTCGGCGTGCGCGCCGCCCTGGGCGGACAGCGCCACGGCAGCGGCGGCGGTGGCAGTGAGAATCGAGACCCGGGCACGGCCGACGGGCTTGGGACGGCGATGGGACGCCACGAAGGCGGACTCCTTCTTCCTCACACCGCCTACCGGGTGAGCTGACGGGTTCGGGCCGGAAGAGATGTGCCCTACGACGCCTCACCGACCGCACGCGGCCGTCCCGGCGCCGATTCACCCCGGGGGAACGTGGTTCCCCGGCTCCGTTAGACAGCACCCCCGCAGGGGTATCCCCGTCGGCAGACCCGGTGTTGACGGTCTGCCCGCTGCGTCACGGACTCGGCGGCGACCCCCGCCGCCGCCCCCCTTGGGCGATCGACTCTGCGGTGGTCGAAGCACGACCCTAGTAACCGATCCGTGATCCGTTCAAATCCTTGTCGGAAAAAAATCTGATTCTGAATCAAATACCGCGAGGAATCTGACCGAACGTGATCGATTACTTACACAGAGCGTAATAATTCTCACGATACGGTCGGGAAATGCCTCGCCCGGACGTGTCGCGGATCACAGGGGGATCTCGACCCGTCCGGGCGTGTCACGATGCGTCAGTTGTCGCCCTATGGGGCGTTTGTCCGATTCTTCGGACCGTCAGACCCGGCGGATGGTGGAGATCGGCAGGGTGTCGACCTTCATCGTCTTCACCACGTCACCGGTGCGCGGGGCGTGCACCACCAGGCCGTTGCCGATGTACATGCCGACGTGGTGCCGGTCGCTGTAGTAGACGACCAGGTCGCCGGGCTGCGCGTTGTGCCAGTCGGTGCCCACGTTCACGCCGTAGCTGCCCTGCGACTGCGAGGTGCGCGGCAGCGAGACGCCGGCCTGCTTGTAGGCCCACACCATCAGGCCCGAGCAGTCGAAGGTGCTCGCACCGGTGGCGCCCCAGACGTACGGCGAGCCCTGCTTGCCGAGCGCGGCCGCCACCGCGGTCGCCGCGTAGCCGCTGGCCTGCGGCAGGGTGGACGGGTCGACCCGGGAGGCGCTGCGCGAGGCGGTGCCGCCGCTGCCCTGGAGGATCGCGGCCCGGTCCGCGGCGTTCAGCTTGGAGAGCAGCTTCTGCGCCTCGGCGAGCTTGCTGTTCACGTCGTTCTTGGCGTCGTTGAGCGCCTGGGTCTGGGTGTCCAGCTCGTGCAGGACGGCCGCGGCCTCCTGCTTCTGCTGGTCCAGGCGGCGCTGCTGGTCCTTGAGGGACTTGAGCGTCTCGGCCTGGGTGCTGGCGGCCTGGTCGAAGGAGGACGCCTTGGTCAGGTACTGGTCCGGGTCGGCGGAGAGCATCAGCTGCATCGACGGGTCGACACCGCCCTGCCGGTACTGGTCCCCGGCCACCGCCGCGAGCCCGGAGGCCAGCTCGGTCAACTGCTCCTGGCCGCGGGCCACCTGGTCCTGCAGGTCGCTGGCCTGCTTGCGCAGCTGGTCGGCCCGCTCCTTGGCGCCGTTGTACTTCTCGGCCGCCTGCTCCTGCTCCTCCAGCAGCTTGTCGACCTGCGCCTTGACCTCGTCCTTGTTCGGCTGGGCCGGGGCGGCGTGCGCGCTGGCCTGGGCCGTCAGGGCGACCGCGGTCGCGGCGGCGGCGGTGAACACGGAGATCCGCGCACGGCTCGGCTGCTTGGGACGGCGGTGGGAGGCCAAGGGGGTGCTCCTTCTTCCTGCTGGACTCACCCCAAAGAGTGATGGTCCGGAATATAGGTTTGACGCCAGACCCTAGTGAAGTCCCCACCCCCGCGTCCACTCCCGGGGGGCTTCCGGTCCCGGGCACCCGCCCCCCTTCACCGGACCGTCACACTCCGGTCGCCCCGAGGTCCCCTGACCCCGTCTCAACTGCGCCTCTTCAGCTGCGCGCGAGCCGGTTCAGCAGCAGCACCGAGGCCACCGGCCGGGCACCCGCCTTGCGCACCCCGTCCGCCACCTCCCGGTCGGCGGAGACCACCACCACCGGCCGCCCCTGCGGCTCGGCCCGCACCAGCCGGCGGATCAGCTCGTCCGCGGTCTCCCCGGTCCGGCTGAACCGCACCCGGACGCCGCGCGGCGGGGCCATGATCACCGGCACGTCGAGGTCCTGGCCGTCGAACACGCAGGTCACCTCGGCCTGGGTCCGCTGGGCCAGCATCGCCAGCCCGCCCAGCAGCCTCATCCGCTGCTGCTCCAGCGGCAGTTGGGGGTAGCCGGTCTTGGTCACGTTGTAGCCGTCCACCACCAGGTGGACCTGCGGGATGGCCAGCAGCTGGTCCAGCAGCGCCGGGTCGTCCTCGGCCAGACCGCGCCGGGCCACGTCGTGCGGCGAGGCCGAACCGGGCTCCACCGCCTCCACCAGGTCGGCCGGGCGCAGCGCCGTCACCGGCAGCGCCAGCTCCCGCTGCAGGCCCTGGGCGGACTGCAGCACGGTGTCCAGCAGCAGGCGCAGCCGCATGTCCTCCACGCTGCGGCCCTCGCGGGCGGTGCGCCGCCCGCTCTCCACCGCGGCCTCCAGTTCGGCGACCCGGTGCCGCAGCCGCCGGGCCTCGCTCTCGGCGGTGCTGCGCTCGGCGGCCGCGGCGGCCCTGGCCGCCTCCAGCTCCCCGGCCAGCCGGCGGCTCTCGGCCTGCGCCCGGCGGGTGTCCGCCTCCAGCGAGCGGACCTTCTTGCGCAGCGACTCCGCCTCCTTGCGCACCCCCTCGGCCTCGGCCCGGTGCCGCTCCAGCTCGCCGCGGGCGGCCGACCTGGCCTCCGCCAGCTCCTCCTGGAGCTTCTCGGCCAGCCGGGCCGCCTCGGCGACGGCGCCCTCGGCGTCGACCCGCTCGGCCTGCTCGCCGGCCTCCTCCACCAGCCTGGTCCAGCCGGCCGGGCGCACCAGGTAGGCGGCGGCCGCGACGTCCATCGGGTCGGCGGCGGCCGGGACGGTGCCCGCCTCCAGCGCCTGCACCAGGTCGGGCTGGCCCAACCGCAGCCGCTCGGCTATCCGGACCCGGAACGCCGGGTCCGACTCCAGCGCGGCGGCCAGCGCGGTCGCCGCGTACTTGGCCCGCCGGGCGGGGGTGAACTTGGCGTACGGGCGCAGCGAGGCGGGCAGTTCGCCCGCCGCGATGCCGCCGAGCGCGTCCGAGGCGATGCCGACCACCCGCCGGCGCACGCCCTCCGGCAGGGGGCGCCCGGCCGTCTCCGTGCCGCCGTGCGGCTCCGGGGCCGGGGCGGGCGCGGTCCCGTCCGGGCCCGCGGGCGCGTTCGCTGCCTCCGCCACTGTCCTCGGCTCCGATCCTGGTCCGGGCGGGCCCTCCCGGCGGGTGCCGGGCGGGGCGTTGGTGTCCGCCGCTGCTGCCAATTGTCCCGTCTACCGTGCCGCACCGACAGCACCCCGCCGACGAGTCCGCCCCGCGCCCCCGTCCGGGGCGGACGGGAACGCGGGGCGGTGGGTGCGGTGTCAGCCCTGCTGGGCGTCGCCCTCCGCGGGCTCCTCGGCGCCCGGCCGGGCCACCAGCTCGACCTGGTCGACGGCGTTGCACCAGCGGCAGCGCACCGACTCGATGGTCTCGGACAGCACCTGGGTCTCCTCGACCTTGGACTCGCCGGAGAGGTCGAAGTGCAGGAAGTCGGTCACCCGGGACGAACGGGTGACGTCGAAGCGGGTCAGGTTGCCGCACAGGGTGCAGCGCCAGCGGGTCTCGGCGGTCGGCGCGGCAATGCTCATCAGTGGTCCCTCTCGGCTGGTCCCGGTTCCGGGCCTCCAGCCTATTGCCTGCCGCCGGACGGACGGATCACCGGTCCACAGCCCGGACGCTCACCCGGCCGGAGCAGCGCCCGGTGTCGCGGGTGCGCCCCCGAGGAATGCTGACCGGCATGGTGCTCTCCGCCCCCGCCCGGGCCGGTTCGCCGGCGGCCGAGCGGGCCGTCCGCACCCCGGTCGCCACGTACCTGCTGATCGCGCTGGCCGCACTGGTCATGCTGGCCGGTCCGGCCGGCCTCAACCCGCTGTACGGCAGCGGCGACGCGCGCGCCTGCGCCGAGCAGCGCTACGAGCACCGCTGGGGCGCGGTCCCGGCCGAGCTGCTCGGCGGGCACCCGCTGACGGCGGCCCAGCTGTCGGCGCTCCCCCCGGCGGCGCCCGGCTGCGTGCTGCCCGCCACCCCCGGCAAGATCCCCGAACTGTCGGCGCTGACCGCGCTGTTCGTCCACGCGGGCTGGCTGCACCTGATCGGCAACCTGCTGTTCCTGTTCGTCTTCGGCCCGGCGGTGGAGGCCCGGCTGGGCCGGATCCGCTTCCTGACCGGCTACCTGGCGATCGGCGTGCTGGCCACCTACGGCTACGCGCTGGCCGAGTCGGGCACCCCGGACGCGGTGCGGGCGCTGGTCGGCGCGTCCGGCGCGATCGCGGGGGTGCTGGGCGCGTACCTGCGGCTGTACCCGAGGGGTCGGGTGACCGCGCTGGTGCCGCTGCTGCTGTTCCTGCCGCTGCGCCTCCCGGCCTGGCTGGTGCTCGGCCTGTGGTTCGTCCTGCAGTTCTGGTCGGTCACCTCCGGCGGCGACGGGGTGGCGTACCTGGTGCACGTGATCGGCTTCGTGACGGGCTGGTTGTTCGCCTGGGCCGCCCGTCCGGCGGGCGATACCCTGGGCGCACCTTCTCGAACAGGAGTTGCTCAGTGATCACCGCGATCGTCCTCATCAACACCGACGTCGACCGGATCCCCGAGATCGCCGAGGCGATCGCCGCCATCGAGGGCGTCAGCGAGGTCTACTCCGTCACCGGCACCTACGACCTGGTCGCGATGGTCCGGGTCCGGGGCCACGAGGACCTGGCCGAGGTCATCCCCGGCCGCCTCAACAAGGTCCCGGGCGTCACCAACACCGAGACCCACATCGCCTTCCGCACCTACTCCCAGCACGACCTGGAGGCCGCGTTCTCGCTCGGCCTGGACGGCTGAGCCCCCGGCGGCGCCTCAGTGCTGCTGGGTGTCGACGACGCAGCGGCCGCCCTCGTTGCGGTAGCTCCACTTCGCGCCGTCGCTGACCAGCTCGCGCACGGCGGTCAGGAACCGGTCCAGGTGCTCGACCGGGGTCCCGGCGCCGAAGCTGACCCGGATCGCGTTCAGGCTGCGCTCGCCGGGCAGCGAGGACTCCGGCGCCCCGCACACCGCCTCTTGGTGGGGAGCGGCCCCCGGTTCCCCGCCCAGCAGGGTGCGCACCAGCGGGTGCGCGCAGAACAGCCCGTCCCGGACGCCGATGCCGTACTCGGCGGACAGCGCGGCCGAGAAGTGCGAGCTGTTCCAGCCGCGCACCACGAACGAGACCACGCCGACCCGGTCGGAGCCCTCGCCGAACAGGTTGAGCACCCGCACCTCGGGGATCCCCGCCAGGCCCTCGGTCAGCTTCGCCACCAGCGCCCGCTCCCGGGCCTCCAGCTCCTCGAAGCCCGCCTCGTCCAGCGCCCGGCAGGCCGAGGCGATCGCGTACGCGCCGATCACGTTCGGCGAACCGGCCTCGTGCCGCGCCGGGCCGGTGTGCCACTCGACCGCCACCGAGCCGTCCAGCTCCCGGGCCACCGTCCGGCTCGCCCCGCCGCCGGCCAGGTACGGCTCCGCCGCGTCCAGCCAGTCGGAGCGGCCCGCCAGCACGCCGGCGCCGAACGGCGCGTACAGCTTGTGCCCGGAGAACGCCACCCAGTCGACGCCCGACTCCCGCACCGAGACCCGGTGGTGGGGCGCCAGCTGGGCCGCGTCCAGCACCACCCGGGCGCCGTACCGGTGCGCGACCTCGGTCAGCTCCTTCACCGGCCACAGTTCGCCGGTGACGTTCGACGCCCCGGTCACGCAGAACAGCTTCGGACCCTCGGACGCGCCCAGCAGCGCCTCCTCCAGCGCCGCCACCGCCTCGGCGTGCGAACGCGGCGCCCGCAGGTAACGCACCGCCAGGCCCTCGCGCCGCCACGGCAGCAGCGAGGCGTGGTGCTCGGTCTCGAACGCGAACACCTCGGTCCCGGCCGGGACCGCCCCCGCGAGCAGGTTCAGCGAGTCGGTGGTCGCCCGGGTGAACACCACCTGGTCCCCGTCCCGCAGGTCCAGGAACTCGGCGACGGTCCGCCGGCTCTGCTCGAACAGGTCGGTCGACAGCTGCGACAGGTAGCCGGCCCCGCGGTGCACCGACCCGTAGTACGGCGCGTACGCCGCGACGTCGTCCCACACCCGCTTCAGCGCCGGGGCGCTCGCCGCGTAGTCCAGCGCCGCGTACCCGACCTTCTCGCCGGAGGCCAGCGGAACCTCGACGTCCGCGCCCAGTACCGCCAGCGGCTCGCAGATCTCGGTGGCAACAGACATGGGTGCACTCCTCCACGGGGTCAGGACCCCGGAAGTGCACCCACCGGAAGTCCGCGCTTGCCACGCGGACCTGTCGCCGCGCAGCCCGGTCCTCACCCAGGGCACCCCGCCACGGACGGAGGGTTGCCGGACAGCCAGCTGGGGCTTCGCGCTGTCACTCATGACCTGGCGAAGAGATTACACGACACCCACCCCGTCTCAACACCCGTCCACATGGCGGAACGGCGGGATGCGCAATCAGGGGCCCGGGGGACTGTCGGCAGACGAGCATGCACCACCAGGGGCTCGGGGAACGGCGAGTCCCTGGTGGTCGATCTCCCTGAATGTCCTCAGGCCTGCGTGGCCTCCGCCCAGCGCTTCAGCAGCTCCCCCGCCGCGCCGGAGTCGATCGCCGCCGTGGTGCGCACCATCGCCGCCGCGATCTGCTCGGTGAGCGGCGCCTCGCCCAGCTCCAGCGCGACCAGCGCGGCCGCGCTGTTGAGCAGGACGGCGTCCCGCACCGGCCCGCGCTCGCCGTTCAGCACCCGGCGGGCGACGTCCGCGTTGTACTCGGGGTCCGCGCCGCGCAGCGCCTCGATGCCGACCAGGTCGATCCCGACGTCCCGCGGGTCGAACGCGGTCTCCGTCACCTCGCCGCCGCGGATCACCCAGACGTGGGAGGTGGTGGTGACGGTCAGCTCGTCGAGCCCGTCGTCGCCGCGGAAGACCAGGCCCTGCGCGCCGCGCCGGGCCAGCACGCCGGCGATCAGTCCGGCCAGCCGGGTGTCGAAGCAGCCGACGGCGTGCGAGGTGACCTTCGCCGGGTTGGTGAGCGGGCCGAGGATGTTGAAGACCGTGGGGACGGCCAACTCGGCGCGCGCCTGGGCGGTGTGCCGCATCGAGGGGTGGAACTTGGCGGCGAAGCAGAAGGTCAGGCCGACCTCCTCGGCCGTCGCCGCGACCCGCTCCGCGGAGAGGTCCAGGTTGACGCCGAGCCGCCCGAGCACGTCCGAGGAGCCGGAGGCGGAGGAGGAGGCCCGGTTGCCGTGCTTGACGACCTTGGCGCCGGCCGCGGCCGCGACCACCGCGGACATGGTGGAGATGTTGACGGTCTTGGCCCGGTCGCCGCCGGTGCCGACGATGTCGACGGCCGGCCCGGGGATGTCCAGCGGGAGGGCGTGCGCGTACATCGCCTCGACCAGGCCGGCGATCTCCTCGACCGTCTCGCCCTTGCCGCGCATGGCGATCAGGAAGCCGGCCACCTGCACGGGGCTGGCCTCGCCGCTCATGATCCGGTCCATCGCCCAGGCGGTGTCGGCCTGCGTGAGGTCGTCGCCCCCCAGCAGCGAGCTCAGCAGGTCGGGCCAGGTGCGGACCACCTGCGCGGGGTCGCTACCGCCGTTCGCAGAGTGCGCGTTCACCATGGCTGACTCCAGCTCTCGTCGTCGTCCCGGAGGGATCCCAGAGGAATGGACGTCAGCCTATCGAGCGAGCGGGGACGGCCGCCCGGGGTTGCCGTCCCCTTCTCTCCAGTTGAGACGCGGTGCCGGGACGACCCGCCGCCGGGTCAGCGCCCGGCGGGCGCCCGCCGGGCGAGCCGGGCCCGCAGCAGGGCGGTCGCGGCGTCGGCCAGCGCGACCGGGTCGACGGGGTGCGAGATGGCGGCGTCGGCCCGGCTCCAGGCGGCGAGCCAGGAGTCCTGCGGGCGGCCGATCACGACCAGGACCGGCGGGCAGCCGTAGATCTCGTCCTTCAACTGCCGGGTCAGGCCGAGCCCGCCGACGGGGGCGGCCTCGCCGTCCAGCACGCAGAGGTCGACGCCGCCCTTCTCCAGGGCGCGCAGCACCGCAGGGGCGGTGGCGCACTCCAGGTAGTCGAGGGCGGGGACGTCCGCGGCGGGCCGCCTGCCGAGGGCGAGGGTCACCTGCTCACGGGTGTTGCGGTCGTCGCTGTAGACGAGAACGGTGAGCGTCTCGTCGGAGTGCTGCGCCATGGCCCCTGCTTCCTGGTGCTCGTCCTCTTATATGTGTGCCCACGCCGGGCGGCCCCGACCGAACGGCCCAGTGTGACCCGGACCACGTCCTGGGACGGATGCTACTCCCGCGCGCCCGTCCTGCGGAGACCCCGACGCGATCTCGCTCAAGCCGCCGCGCCCTGGACTCACCCCACCGGCGCAGTGCGCTCACCCGCTCCGAACAACCGTCAGAAAACGGGCGGTGCGCGAGGCGGGCATACCTCACGCACCGGACACTCCGAGGGAGACCCCCCGACGTGAAGACGGAATAAGGGACCGACATAATGTCCGTCGTGGCGACAGCAACAGCAACAGAAACCGGACACGCGCACGGAGCGGTCAACAGGCCGAACCTGGTCAGCGTCGGAACCATTGTCTGGCTGAGCTCGGAGCTGATGTTCTTCGCGGCCCTGTTCGCGATGTACTTCACCCTCCGCTCGGTCAAGGGTGCCGAGTTCTGGCACGAGAAGGCCCATGCCCTCAACGTGCCGTTCTCCTCGGTCAACACCACGATCCTGGTGCTCTCCTCGCTCACCTGCCAGCTCGGCGTGTTCGCCGCCGAGCGCGGTGACGTGAAGAAGCTGCGCTCGTGGTTCACGATCACCTTCGTGATGGGCGCCATCTTCATCGGCGGCCAGATCTTCGAGTACACCGAGCTGGTCAAGAAGGACGGCCTCTCGCTGTCCTCCGACCCGTACGGCACGGTGTTCTACCTGACCACCGGCTTCCACGGACTCCACGTGACGGGTGGTCTGATCGCCTTCCTGCTGGTCCTCGGACGGACCTACGCGGCGCGGCGGTTCACCCACGAGCAGGCAACCGCGGCGATCGTGGTGTCGTACTACTGGCACTTCGTCGACGTCGTGTGGATCGGCCTGTTCGCGACCATCTACCTGATCAAGTAACAGCCGCCCCGCCCCTGACCCGGCGTCACCTCGACGCGTGGGAGTCGGGGGCAGGCTGCTGCCGACCAGATCCTGACACCGGGGTTATTCCGTGAAAAAGCTCTCCGCACGACGGCGCCACCCACTGGCGGCGGTCGTCGTCCTACTTCTCGCCCTGGCGGCCACCGGGGGGCTGTACGCCGCTTTCGCGCCCGCCGGGAAGGCGCAGGCCGACAGCTCCGCGCAGTCGCTCGCCATCGACGAGGGCAAGAAGCTCTTCGCCGTCGGCTGCTCCTCCTGCCACGGCCTGAACGGCCAGGGCACCTCCGACGGCCCGTCGCTGGTCGGCGTCGGCTCGGCCGCGGTCGACTTCCAGGTCGGCACCGGCCGCATGCCGGCCCAGCAGCCGGGCGCCCAGGTCCCGCGCAAGAAGAACATCTACTCGCAGGCCGAGATCGACCAGCTGGCCGCCTACGTGGCCTCGCTCGGCCCCGGCCCGGTCGTCCCGGGCAAGGAGCAGTACGAGCCGTCCACCGACGACGTCACCAACGCCGAGCAGGTCGCCAAGGGTGGCGAGCTGTTCCGCACCAACTGCGCCCAGTGCCACAACTTCGCCGGCAAGGGCGGTGCGCTGACCAACGGCAAGTACGCCCCGTCCCTCGAAGGCGTGGACGCGAAGCACATCTACGAGGCCATGCAGACCGGCCCGCAGAACATGCCCTCCTTCCCCGACACCACCATGCCGGAGGAGCAGAAGCGCGAGATCGTGGCGTTCGTCCGCCACACGAACGACGAGCCCAACCCGGGTGGTCTCGCCCTGGGCAGCCTCGGTCCGGTGACCGAGGGCCTGTTCGGCTGGATCTTCGGTCTCGGCACGCTGATCGCCATCGCGATCTGGGTCGCCGCCCACACCACCAAGGCCAAGAAGTCATGAGCCACGACATGTCAGAGAACCTGCCGGAGGCGCACGGCGCCTCCCACGGCACGGACGTCGTCTCCCACGACGACCCGTTCGCCGACCCGGGCCTGCCGGCCCACGAACCGCGTCGGACCGACATCGACGAGCGGGCCGCCAAGCGGGCCGAGCGCCAGGTGTCGCTGCTGTTCGTGGTCTCGATGCTGGCGACGATCGGCTTCATCGCGTCCTACGCGTCGATCGACGCCGACAAGCTGGTCTACATCTTCCCGCTGGGCAAGGTCAGCGCGCTGAACTTCGCCCTGGGCACGACCCTCGGCCTCGCGCTGTTCTGCATCGGCGCGGGCGCGGTCCACTGGGCCCGCACCCTGATGTCGGACCACGAGCTGCCGGCCGAGCGCCACGCGATCGAGGCCGACGACGACGTCCGCAACGACGTCATCGAGCAGTTCAAGACGGGTGCCGCGGAGTCCGGCTTCGGCCGCCGCAAGATGATCCGCAACACGCTGATCGGCTCGATGGCCCTGGTGCCGCTGGCCGGCGTGGTGCTGCTCCGCGACCTCGGCCCGACGCCGGGCAAGAAGCTGCTGCACACCGGCTGGGTCGACGCGAAGCCGAGCCAGCCGATCAAGCTCGTCAACATGAACACCAACGAGCCGATGAAGCCCGAGGACATCGTCCAGGGCTCGCTGACGTTCGCCAAGCCCGAGGGCCTGGAGGAGTCCGCCGAGGACTTCCAGCAGAAGATCGCCAAGGACGCGCTGATGATCGTCCGGATCGCTCCGGAGGACATCAAGGACAGCGAGTCCCGGGAGAAGGGCTTCGAGGGCATCCTCGCCTACTCGAAGATCTGCACCCACGTCGGCTGCCCGATCTCGCTGTACGAGCAGCAGACCCACCACGCGCTCTGCCCCTGCCACCAGTCGACCTTCGACCTGGCGGACGGCGCTCGCGTCATCTTCGGCCCGGCCGGCCACCCGCTGCCGCAGCTGAAGATCACCACCGATGAGCAGGGCTTCCTGATCGCCACCGGCGACTTCGACGAGCCCGTCGGCCCGAGCTACTGGGAGCGTCCGCGATGAGTTCCGCAAGCGGCACCAAGAACAGTGCCCCCAAGCCGGCCAGCACCCGGGCCAAGCCCGCCAACAAGGCGGAGGCGGCCGCCGACTGGGTCGACGGCCGGCTGGGGATCTACTCCCTGGCCAAGGCCAACCTGCGCAAGATCTTCCCGGACCACTGGTCCTTCATGCTCGGTGAGATCTGCCTCTACAGCTTCATCATCATCATCCTCACGGGTGTGTACCTGACGCTGTTCTTCAAGCCGAGCATGGCGGAGACCGTCTACCACGGTTCCTACCTGCCGCTGAACGGCATCAAGATGTCGGAGGCGTACGCCTCCACGGTGAACATCAGCTTCGAGATCCGCGGCGGTCTGCTGATCCGCCAGATCCACCACTGGGCCGCGCTGGTCTTCGTGGCCGCGATGTTCGTCCACATGATGCGCGTCTTCTTCACCGGCGCGTTCCGCAAGCCGCGCGAGATCAACTGGCTGTTCGGCTTCCTGCTGCTGTGCCTGGGCTTCTTCGACGGCTTCTTCGGCTACTCGCTGCCGGACGACCTGCTGTCGGGCACCGGCATCCGCTTCATGGAGGGCGCGATCCTGGCGGTGCCGATCGTCGGCACCTACATCCAGATGTTCCTGTTCGGCGGCGAGTTCCCGGGCACCGACATCATCCCGCGCTTCTTCACCATCCACGTGCTGCTCATCCCGGGCATCATGCTGGGCCTGCTGGTGGCGCACCTGATCCTGGTCTTCTACCACAAGCACACCCAGTGGGCGGGCCCGGGCAAGACCGAGAAGAACGTCGTCGGCATGCCGCTGATGCCGGTCTACATGGCGAAGGCCGGCGGCTTCTTCTTCCTGGTCTTCGGCATCATCGCGGTGATGTCCGCGGTCGCCACGATCAACCCGGTCTGGGCGTACGGCCCGTACCGTCCGGACCAGGTCTCCACCGACGCGCAGCCCGACTGGTACATGGGCTTCGCCGAGGGCCTGATCCGCTTCATGCCGGGCTGGGAGGTCTCCGTCTGGGGCGGCCACACGCTGAACCTGGGCGTGTTCATCCCGCTGATGATCTTCCCGCTGGTCCTGGTCGCCATCGCGGTGTGGCCGTTCATCGAGTCCTGGGTCACCGGCGACAAGCGCGAGCACCACATCCTGGACCGCCCGCGCAACGCCCCGGTCCGCACCGCGTTCGGCGCGGCCTGGATCGCGCTGTACCTGGTCCTGCTGGTCGGCGGCGGCAACGACCTGTTCGCCACCCACCTGCACATGTCGATCAACACGATCACCTACGCGGTCCGCGTCGGCTTCTTCGTGGTGCCGGTCCTCACCTTCATCGTCACCAAGCGCTGGTGCCTCGGCCTCCAGCGCCGCGACAAGGACAAGGTGCTGCACGGGCGCGAGTCCGGCATCATCAAGCGCCTGCCGCACGGTGAGTTCGTCGAGGTCCACACCCCGCTGGCGCAGAAGGACCTGCACACCCTCACCGCCCACGAGCAGCCCCAGCCGCTGGAGCTGCCCGCCGAGACGGACGAGAACGGGGTGGCCCGCAAGGCCGGCGTGATCACCAAGACCCGGGTGAAGCTCTCCGAGGGCTTCTACGGCGAGGGCAACCAGATCGCCAAGCCCACCTCCGAGGAGTACCACGAGATCACCAGCGGCCACGGCCACCACTGATCCCGTGTAGCTGTCACGCCACGTCAGAACCCCCACCGGCTCCGGCCGGTGGGGGTTCTGGCATACCGGGACGGTTCCGGCCCGGCGCCCTGTTATGTTGGCCGGGTGCACCTGGTGATCGACGCCCAGTCCCCGACCCCGCCCTACGAGCAGATCCGCTCGCAGGTCGCCTCCCTGGCCCGTACGGGTGAACTCCCGGTCGGCCTGAAGCTCCCCACCGTCCGCGCCCTCGCCGAGCAACTGGGCCTCGCCGCGAACACGGTGGCCCGCGCCTACCGCGAGCTGGAGTCCGACGGCGTGGTCGAGACCCACGGCCGGGCCGGCACCACCGTCGCCCCCACCGGCGACACCGCCCACCGGCTGGCCGCCACCGCCGCCGCCGAGTACGCGGCCCGCACCACCCGCCTCGGCCTCGGCCGGGACGAGGCCCTGGCCGCCGTCGTCACCGCGCTCGACGTGGCCCACCGCTGACACGCGTCGGAGCGGCCGCTCCCCCACCGGGGACCGGCCGCTCCCGTCCGTGCGCGCGCCTCACACCGCCCGGTGCGTGACCTCGCCGCCCGAGACCGTCAACAGCACCGGCACGCCCGCCAGTTCGGTGTCCGGCACGGTCAGCGGGTTCTCCGCGAGGACGGTCAGGTCCGCCCGGTGGCCGACCGCCAGCCGTCCGGCCCGGTCCTCCTCCCCCGCCGCCCAGGCCGGGGCCAGGGTGTAGCCGCCCAGCGCCTGGAGCGGCGTCAGCGCCTGCCCGGGCAGGTGCGGGGGCTGCCGCAGGTCGCGGCCGGGGCGGCGGTGCCGGGCGCCGGCCATCACGCCCAGCGGTTCGAACGGGGCGATCGGCCAGTCCGAGCCGAGGACGACCCGGGCCCCGGCGTCGGCCAGGTCGCGGCAGCGGAAGGCCCGGTTGGCGCGCTCCTCGCCGAGCCGCCGGGACCAGTTGTCGGTGTGGTCGGCCCGGGTGTACTCGGTGCAGTGGGTGGGCTGCATCGAGGCGGTGACGCCCAGCGCGGCGAACCGGGCGACGGTGTCGTCGGGCACCGTCTCGACGTGCTCGACCCGGTGCCGGGCGCCCGGGCCGTGCGCGGCCACCGCCCGCTCCACCGCGTCCAGCACGTGCCGGACGGCCGCGTCCCCGATCGCGTGGGTGGCGGTCGGCACCCCGGCCCGGTGCAGTTCGCCGATCACCCGGGTGTACTCGGCCGGGTCGGGCCAGAACGCGCCGGTCGACTCGCCGTGGCAGTCCGGGTGTTCCAGCCAGGCGGTGCCGTTGTCGATGGTGCCGTCCATGAAGAGCTTCGCCCCGTCGACCCGCCAGCGCCGGCCGCCCTCGCCCTGGCGCCGGATCAGCTCGGCCAGTTCCGCCGGGCCCGCGCCGGGCTGCACCCAGGGGGCGATCCGCAGCCGCAGCGGGAGCCGTCCCTGCTCCTCCAGGGCCGCGTAGACGGCCAGGCTCTCGCCGTTGGCGTCCATCGCGTGGCCGCCGGTGAGGCCGGCGGCGGCCATCCGCCGCAGCACCTCGGCGGTGGCCCGGCAGAGCTCCGCGAAGCTCGGACGGGGGGCGACAGCCTCGACGAGTTCGCAGGCGGCGTCCTCCAGCAGCAGGCCGGTGGGGCGGCCGGAGGGGTCGCAGACCACCGCGGCCGAGCCCTGCTCGAAGCGGCGCGGCCCGTCGATCCCGGCCAGTTCCAGCGCCCGGCGGCTGACCAGCATCGAGTGCGCGTCGAACAGGTCGATCGCGGCCGGGATCCCGTCCAGCACCAGGCCGACGGTGTCGGCCGAGACCGGCAGGTCACCGAAGGCGTTCGGGTCCAGGCCCCAGCCGCGCAGCCACTGCCCGTCCTTCAACTCCCGTCGCGCCGAAGCCAGTTCGGCCCGCAGTCCGGCCAGGTCGGTGCAGCCGGAGAGGTCCGCCCCGGCGGTGCGCTCGGCGCCGGAGACGGGGTGCAGGTGGCCGTCCACCAGGCCGGGGACGACCACCGCGCCGTCCAGGTCGAGCACCTCGACGCCCGGGGCGGCCGCCGCCTCGAACCCGGCGATCCGGCCGCCGCTCAGGACGAGCGCGTCCTGCGGCAGGAGGTTCCCGCTGCCGGGGTCGAGCAGCCGGGCGTTGGTCAGGACGAGGTCGGGGTGCACGGGTGGCTCCTCAGCGGTGGTGCGGTGGGTGCGGGGTGCCGAGCGCCCCGGCCGGGAGGCCGAGTTCGCGTTCGGCGAGGGCGTGCGCCATCCCGGTGACCGCCCCGGGTCGTCCGGTGCGGTCGGTGTTGGCGTGCGCCCCCAGGCCGTCCAGGACGACCAGGAGCTGGATCGCGGTGACGTGCGGGTCCGAGGTGCGGAACTCCCCGGACGCGACGCCCTCGCGCAGCAGTGCCGTCAGTCCGTCCCGCCAGAGCGCCTCCTGCTGGCCGACCCGTTCCCGCAGCGCGGGCCGGAACCGGCTGAGGTGGCGGGCGTTCAGCCAGAGCCGGCTCAGCTCGTCGTAGCGCGGCCCCCCGGTGCGTTCGAGGAAGCGGGCCAGCCGCCGGACCGCCGGGAGGGCGGTGTCGGCCTCGGGCAGCAGTTCGGCCAGCTCCCCGGACGCGGCGGCGCCGAAGGCTTCGGCGACCAGTTCCTCGGCGACCGGGAAGTAGTGGCTGATCAGTCCGGGGCGGACGTCCAGTTCCTCGGCGACCCGCCGCATCGTGATGCACTCCAGGCCCTCGGCGAGGGCGATCCGGGCCGCGGTGGCCACGATCTCCGCCCGCCTGGCCTCGGGGTTCTTGCGCACCCGTTTCGGCTGGACGCTTGACGACATGCCCCGCACGTTATTGGATGTGCGACCAATAGACAAGCCGCCTTCCGCATCGGCCGCTCCCGCACCGCCGACCGCACCGGCACCCGTACTCGAAACCTCGGAGGACTCCATGGAATCCACGATTCCAGACCCCCACACGGAGCTCCCCACTCCCCCGCCCACCGCCGACCGGGCCGGGCGGATCGAGGCCCACGGCATCGACCACATCCCCGACTCCGAGCGCCACGGCCGCCCCCGCGACCTGTTCGCGGTCTGGGCCGCCCCCAACGTCAGCTACCTCAACCTGGTGGTCGGCGGCACCCTGGTGCTGATCGGCCTCGACCTGTGGCAGTCGCTCGCGGTCATCCTGGCCGGCAACCTGCTCTGGGCCTGCGTCGGCCTGCTCGCCGTCAGCGGCCCGGCCGCGGGCGCCCCCAGCGAGGTGATCATGCGGGCGATGTTCGGCGTCCGCGGCAACCGGGTGAACGTCGCCGTCACCGGCTGGCTGGTCTCGGTCTGCTACCTCGCCCTCAACTGGGCGGCCGCCTCGCTCGCCGCGTTCGGCCTCGCCGAACGGGCCGGGCTCACCCCCGGCACCCCGCTCAAGGTCCTGCTGATCGTGCTGATCGCGGCCGCCACGCTGGCCATCTCGGTGTACGGCCACGCCACCATCGTCCGGCTGTACGGGCCGTTCACGCTGGTGCTGACGGCGGTCTTCCTGCTGCTCAGCGGCTACCTGCTGACCGGCGGCCACACCGACTGGCACTACCGGCCCGCCGAACCGCTGCACGGCGCCGCCCTGGTCGCCGCGCTGGCCGGCGGCACCGCGCTGATCGCCTCCGCCCCGCTGTCCTACTCCACCAGCGCCGACTTCTCCCGCTACCTCCCGCGCACCTCCTCGCCGCGCGCGGTGGCCGGCTGGACGGCCCTCGGGGCCTTCGTCCCCAGCGTCCTGTTCACCGCGCTGGGCAGCCTCGCCGCCACCACCCTGGACATGACGGACCCGCAGTCCGCCCTCACCGCCGTCCTGCCGGGCTGGTTCCGGCCGCTCTTCCTGCTGGCCATCGTGCTCAGCGCGGTCGCCAACAACGCCATGACCGCGTACTCCTCCGGCCTCGCCCTGCAGGCCGTCGGCCTGCGCATCCGCCGCTCCCGGAGCGTCGCCCTGGACGGGGCGCTCGGCGTCGCGCTCACCCTGTACGCGCTGCTGGTCTCCAACTTCCTGGACACCGTCAACGACGTGCTGGAACTGATGGTCGCGCTGACCGGGCCGGTGATGGCCGTCTACGCCGCCGACCTCCTCTGGCGCCGCAACCGCTACCACGGCCCCGACCTCACCGACGAGCGCCCCGGCTCCCCGCACTGGTACGCGCGGGGCGTCAACCGGGCCGGCGCCACCGCGCTCGTCCTGGGCACCGCCGCCGCGACGCTCTGCCTCTCCACCCGGCTGTTCACCGGCTGGATCGCCGGGGCCCTGGACGGCACCGACCTCTCCCTCCCGGCCGGGATGCTCACCGCCGCCGCGAGCTACTGGCTGCTGATGTCCCGCACGCACCCCCGCCCCGCGTAGCCGCCGCGACGACGGCGAGGTCCGCCCGGCCGGAGCTCCTGGCTCCCCGGGCGGACCTCGCCGCACGTCACCGGTCCGCGACCCGCACCGCCGGCGCCGAGGCATCCGCGCCGGTGCTCGCGCTCGCGCCGGCCGACGGACTCGCCGACGGGCCCGGGGTCGCGTTCACCCCGTCCTCGGGGGCCGCCGTGCTGACCGGCTTGCCCAGCGCGCTGTGCTTCACGTACTCGTCGAAGCTCACGTTCCAGTCGCCGAACCCGTTGCCGAACGGCTCCATCTCGTGGCCCTTGCTGTTGACCACCTGCACGATGTCACCGACCCGGGTGTTGTCGAAGAACCACTTCGCCTCGTCGGTGCTCATCCCGGTGCAGCCGTGGCTGACGTTCTCCTTGCCCTGCGCCCACACCGACCACGGCGCGGCGTGGACGTACTCGCCGCTCCAGGTGACCCGGGTCGCCCACTTCACGTCCAGGTCGTAGGACTCGCTGCTGCCCGCCGCGATCCCGATCGTCTCGCTGCTCATCCGGACGTCCGACTCCTGGCCCAGCACCACCTTGACGCCGTTGCGGGTGTCGAAGCCGGGCTTGCCGGTGGTGACCGGGATGGTCTTCACCACCTCGCCGTTGCGCTTGTAGGTCAGCTGGTCGGTGCCCGCGTCGACCAGCGCCTCGATCCGGTCGCCGGTCCGCAGCGCGAGGCTCTGCTCCTCGCCGCCGTAGACGCCGTCGGATATCCGGATGCCGGGCAGGGCGTAGGCGAGCTTGACGGTGGTGTTGGCGGGCCAGTAGTCCTGCGGCCGGAAGTGCAGGTTCTCGTCGTCGACCCAGTACCAGGCGCCGGTGACGGCGGGCTGCGAGGTGACGGTGAGTCCGCGTTCGATCTGCTGCCGGGCCGCCGGGTCGGTGACCGCCTCGGAGAGCTTGACGGTGAGCGGCTGGCCGACGCCGTAGACGCCGCTGCCCGAGCTGTCGGGGCCGAGTTCGGCGGTGACGACGTGCTGCGCGTCGGCGGTGGTGAAGCTGGAATCGGTCTCGCCGTGGCCGCCCTCGCCGTCCTCGGCCACGACCTTGACGGTGTACGCGGCCCCGGCCCGGAGCGGGTCGGTGGTCTGCCAGTGCTGCTGGTCGGCGGCGAGCTGACCGGCCACCGGCTTCCCGTCGGGACCGGTGACGGTGACGGCGGCGAGCTTGGTGCTGCCGTCCGCGGTGACGCTGAACGCCTTCGCCGGGTCGGCCTTCTCCCCGGCGGCCGAGGTGTGCACCAGCGGGGTCACGTCGATCTGACGGGACGTTTCCTTCTCCTTCGAACCGCCGTCGGCGGAACAGGCCGCGGCCGGGGCCAGGACCAACATGGCGGCCAGCGCGGTGCGGGTGGAGCCGGCTATCCGAGAGCCCTTCAACGGAACCTCCCAGGGGTGTGAACCTGCCTCAGAGCGTAGGAAGGCGTCACCCGGTCGGCACTCCGGGTAACCCGGGCGGGGGACGACGCCCGGTAACCCCGGGAACGGCGGCGGGCCGGACACCCCCGAGGGGAGCCCGGCCCGCCGTGCGGCCTGCGCGATCCGGAACCTACTGGTTCTGGTTCTCGCCGCGGTAGAACTCGAAGACCCAGCCGAACAGGCCGATCAGGATGATCGGGATCGACCAGAACAGCAGCCACCAGCCGAAGATGACGCCCAGGAAGGCCAGCGCGCCACCGATCGCCAACGAGAGCGGCTGCCAGCTGTGCGGGGCGAAGAAGCCCACCTCGCCGGCGTCGTCCGAGACCTGGGCCTCGGGGTTGTCGCCCGCGCCGGTGTCCACCCGCTTCGCGGTGAACGCCAGGTAGAAGCCGATGAAGGCGCACAGCCCGAAGGCCAGGAAGAGCGCGGTGGTGCCGGCGGCCTCCAGGCCGTGGTCCGACTTACCGGTCCAGATCATGTAGGTGATGGCGATCGCCAGCACGAACACGGAGAGACCGGCGAAGATCTTGCCCTGTTCCTTCATCGGGCGTCACCCTCATTCTTGCCCTTGCCCAGCGACGGACGGTCGTACTGCGCGGGGGTCACGCCCTCGAAGTGCTTGGCCGGCTCACCGTGGTTCTCCAGGTAGTCCAGCGCGGCGATCTCCGGGTGGTGCAGGTCGAAGGCCGGGGACTCGGAGCGGATCCGCGGCAGGGTGGTGAAGTTGTGCCGCGGCGGCGGGCAGGAGGTCGCCCACTCCAGCGAGCGGCCGTAGCCCCACGGGTCGTCGACCTCGACCTTCTCGCCGTACTTGGCGGTCTTCCAGACGTTGTAGAGGAACGGCAGGATCGACAGGCCGAGCAGGAACGAGCCGATGGTCGAGACGGTGTTCAGGGTGGTGAAGCCGTCCGAGGCCAGGTAGTCCGCGTAGCGGCGGGGCATGCCCTCCGCGCCCAGCCAGTGCTGGACCAGGAAGGTGGTGTGGAAGCCGATGAACAGCGTCCAGAAGGTGATCTTGCCGAGGCGCTCGTCCAGCATCTTGCCGGTCATCTTCGGCCACCAGAAGTGGAAGCCGGCGAACATCGCGAAGACGACGGTGCCGAACACCACGTAGTGGAAGTGCGCGACGACGAAGTACGAGTCCGAGACGTGGAAGTCGATCGGCGGGGAGGCGAGCAGCACGCCGGTCAGACCGCCGAAGAGGAAGGTGACCAGGAAGCCGACCGTCCAGAGCATCGGGGTCTCGAAGCTCAGCGAGCCCTTCCACATGGTGCCGACCCAGTTGAAGAACTTCACACCGGTCGGGACCGCGATCAGGAAGGTCATGAACGAGAAGAACGGGAGCAGCACCTGCCCGGTCACGTACATGTGGTGCGCCCACACCGTCACCGAGAGGCCGGCGATGGCGATGGTCGCGGCGATCAGACCGGAGTAGCCGAACATCGGCTTGCGGCTGAACACCGGGATGATCTCGGAGACGATGCCGAAGAACGGCAGCGCGATGATGTACACCTCGGGGTGGCCGAAGAACCAGAACAGGTGCTGCCAGAGCAGCGCTCCACCGTTCGTCGGATCGAAGACGTGCGCCCCGAACTTCCGGTCCGCCTCCAGGGCGAACAGCGCGGCCGCGAGGACCGGGAAGGCCAGCAGGACCAGCACGGCGGTCAGCAGGACGTTCCAGACGAAGATCGACATCCGGAACATCGTCATGCCGGGGGCGCGCATGCAGATGATCGTGGTGATGAAGTTGACCGCGCCGAGGATGGTGCCGAAGCCGGAGAAGGCCAGACCCATGATCCACATGTCGGCGCCGATGCCCGGCGAACGGACCGCGTCGCTCAGCGGCGAGTAGGCGAACCAGCCGAAGTCGGCCGCGCCCTGCGGGGTCAGGAAGCCCGCCACCGCGATGATCGAGCCGAACAGGTACAGCCAGTAGGCGAACATGTTCAGGCGCGGGAACGCGACGTCGGGGGCGCCGATCTGGAGCGGCATGATCCAGTTGGCGAAGCCCGCGAACAGCGGGGTGGCGAACATCAGCAGCATGATCGTGCCGTGCATGGTGAACGCCTGGTTGAACTGCTCGTTCGAGAGGATCTGCGTCCCCGGACGGGCCAGCTCGGCACGCATGACCAGGGCGAGCACGCCGCCGATCAGGAAGAAGGCGAACGAGGTCGCCAGGTACATCGTGCCGATCGTCTTGTGGTCAGTGGTGGTGAGCCACTTGATGATCGCGTTGCCCGGCTTGCGCACCCGCGGAGTCCCCGAGGTGACGGCCCCGGCTCCCCCACCGGCCGCGGCGGGCTCGTTGAGGATGGTCACTTCTCTTCACTACTTCCCGTGGTGGGGAGGATGCCTGCGGGAACCGCGCCGGCCTGGCCCTTGTCGCGGAGCTCCTTGAGGTGCTGCTCGTACTCGTCCGCCGACACGACCTTCACGTTGAACAGCATCCGCGAGTGGTCGACGCCGCAGAGCTCGGCACACTTGCCGCGGTAGGTGCCGAGCGCGGTCGGAGTGACCTGGAACTCGTTGACCACACCGGGCACGACGTCCATCTTCATCATGAAGTTGACGGGCCAGAAGTCGTGGATGACGTCGTTGGAGGTCAACCGGAACTTCACGGTCTCGTTGATCGGCAGGTAGAGCGTCGGAGGCTCCTTGGTGCTGCCGACCTCGTACGCGGCGGTGGTGCTCGCCGGGTCCGGGATCTCGGAGTTCTCGTAGTTGAACGCCCAACTCCACTGGAAGCCCACCACGTTGATGGTGTGCTGGGGCTTCGCGTCGACCTTCGTCAGGGCCGACTCGTCGCGGGCGACGAAGTAGAAGAGCACCGAGACGATGACGAGGGGGACCGCGGTGTACAGCGCCTCGATGGGCACGTTGTACCGGGTCTGAGCGGGGATCTCCACCTTGGTGCGGCTGCGCCGGTGGAAGAACACGCTCCAGAGGATCAGACCCCACATCAGTGCGCCAACAATCAGAGCCGCGATCCACGAGCCCTGCCACATGTGAAGGACCAGCGGGCCTTCCTTGGTGACGGGACTGGGGAGGCCAAGCCTGGGCAGGTCGTTGGCCGAGCAGCCGGTGGCGGTCGCGATGACGAGGCCCAGTGCCAGCGCCTGAGGCAGCTTCCGCCGCATCGTGCGCCGCGGCGAGCGGTCGGAGCCGTTGGGACTCACGTAGCGCCTTCCCGAAGTCTCGCCCGCGAACGCACCACCGGGAGGAGACTGTTGTCAGGTCTCCTCGGCGGCCCGGCCACGGGCACGGTTTGAATGCTTATGCGGGCCAAACGCTACTCCATCCTTATGCGGCACTCACGGGCAGCCCCCGGTAACGCGCCGCCCGGCTACCCGATCAGCCCCCGAGGGGTGAACCACCCCTTCGGGACGGACGGAGTCGCAGGTCATGGCGGACATCCGAGCCTCCCACGGCCGAACGGGCGACCGTACTGCGACACGCGGGTGACGGGCCGTCGGCTCCCACTCCGAGCCGGGAGGAATCACCCCGTAAGGGGCACCGCCCGCGTCGTCTACGGTGGCCCGGTGCCCTACTTCGACGCCGCCTCCACCGCCCCGCTGCACCCCGTCGCCCGGCAGGCCCTGCTCGCCGCCCTCGACGAGGGCTGGGCCGACCCCGCCCGCCTGCACCGCTCCGCCCGGCAGGCCCGGATGCTACTGGACGCCGCCCGGGAGACCGTCGCCGAGGTGCTCGGCGCCCGCGCCGACGAGGTCTCCTTCACCGCATCCGGCACCCAGTCCCTCCAGTTGGGCGTCCTCGGCGCCCTGCGCGGCCACCGCCGCCGCGGCTCCCACCTGGTGCACTCCGCCGTCGAGCACTCCGCCGTCCTGCACACCGCCGAGCGCTGGGAGGCCGACGGCGGCGCCGTCACCTCCGTCCCCGTCGACCGCCACGGCCGGGTGTCCGCCGGGGAGTTCGCCGCCGCGCTGCGCCCCGACACCGCGCTCGCCGTGCTGCAGTCCGCCAACCACGAGGTCGGCACCCTGCAGCCGGTCGCCGAGACCGCCGCACTGCTCGGCGACGTCCCGCTGCTGGTCGACGCCGCGCAGAGCGCCGGACGCCTGCCCGTCCCGGCCGGCTGGTCGCTGCTCACCGCCAGTGCCCACAAGTGGGGCGGCCCGGCGGGCGTCGGGGTGCTGGCCGTCCGCAAGGGCGTCCGCTTCTCCTCCGCGCTGCCCGCCGACGACCGCGAGGGCGGCCGGGTGCCCGGCTTCCCCAACGTCCCGGCGATCGTCGCCGCCGCGGCCTCGCTGCGCGCCGTCCGGGCCGGGGCGGAGGCCGAGGACGCGCGGCTGCGCGAGCTCGTCGACCTGATCCGCCACCGCGTCCCGCGGCTCGTCCCCGCCGTCGAGGTGGTCGGCCACCCCGAGCAGCGACTCCCCCACCTGGTGACCTTCTCCTGCCTGTACGTCGACGGCGAGGCGCTGCTCACCGAACTCGACCGGGCGGGCTTCGCGGTGAGCTCCGGCTCCTCCTGCACCTCCAGCACCCTGACCCCCAGCCACGTGCTGGCCGCGATGGGCGTCCTCACCGAGGGCAACCTGCGCGTCTCGCTGCCCGCCGGCACCACCCGCGCCGAGGTGGACGCCTTCCTCGACGTCCTCCCCCGCGTCGTCGCCGACGTCCGCGCCCCGCTCGGCCTCGACCTGGCCCTCCCGGCGGACGGCCCCGCGGACGACCACCCCGCCGGGGCCCTGGTCCTCGACACCCTGGGCCGGCGCTGCCCGATCCCGGTCATCGAACTCGCCAAGCACATCGGCGAGGTCGCCCCCGGTGGCCGGGTCGCCGTCCTCTCCGACGACGAGGCGGCCCGGCACGACATTCCCGCCTGGTGCGAGATGTGCGGCCACACCTACGCGGGCGAGGCCCCCGCCGCGGAGTACGGGGGCAGCCACGGCACGGCCTACCTGGTGCAGAGGTCGTGAACCACCAGGGCTCGGGAAGAACGGCGGGAGGCGAAACCAGGGGCTCGGGGAACGGCGAGGCCCAGGCTGCTGACGGTTCACTGCCGTTGCGCGCATCGGCTTCCGGTTCCCTTAAGAACACGCAGCAGCACGGACCTTCGATGGGCTCCGGCCACCAGCAGCATCGACTCGCCGTTCCCCGAGCCCCTGAAGGGGCTCTTCTCAGAGGGCGATCTTGGCGCTGATCTCCTTGGCCGCCTCGGTGCCGTAGGCCGTCTCGAAGCGCTCCAGGAAGTGGCCGCCGCGCAGCTCGTACTCCTGGGTGCCGACGGTCTCGATGACCAGGGTGGCGAGCATGCAGCCGATCTGGGCGGCGCGCTCCAGGCCGAGGTTCCAGGAGAGGCCGGCCAGGAAGCCGGCGCGGAAGGCGTCGCCGACGCCGGTGGGGTCGGCCTTGCGCTCCTCGGCGGGGCAGCCGACCACGACGTCGGGCTCGCCGCGGCGCTGGATGCGGACGCCCTTGGGGCCGAGGGTGGTGACCCGGGTGCCGACGCGCTCCAGGATCTCGTCCGCGGACCAGCCGGTCTTGGACTCGATCAGGGCGGCCTCGTACTCGTTGGTGAAGAGGTAGGCCGCGCCGTCGACGATCTCCCGGATGTCGTCGCCCTCCAGCCGGGCGAGCTGCTGGGAGGGGTCGGCGGCGAAGGCGTAGCCGCGGGTGCGGCACTCCTGGGTGTGCCGCACCATCGCGGCGGGGTCGTCGGCGCCGATCAGGACCAGGTCGAGGCCGCCGACCCGGTCGGCGATCGGCTTGAGCTCGATGTTGCGGGCCTCGGCCATCGCGCCGGTGTAGAAGGACGCGATCTGGTTGTGGTCCTGGTCGGTGGTGCACATGAAGCGGGCGGTGTGCCGGGTCTCCGAGATGTGCACGGACTCGGTGTCGACGCCGTGCCGGTCGAGCCAGCTGCGGTACTCGGCGAAGTCGCCGCCGGCCGCGCCGACCAGGACCGGGTTGAGGCCCAGGACGCCCATGCCGTAGGCGATGTTGGGGCCCACGCCGCCGCGGCGGATGTCCAGGGTGTCGACGAGGAAGGACAGCGACACCGTGTGCAGCTGCTCGGCGACCAGCTGCTCGGAGAAGCGTCCGGGGAAGGTCGTCAGGTGGTCGGTGGCGATCGAGCCGGCGACGGCGATGCGCACGGGGTCTCCTCTGGCGGCCCGGCGGTGGCCGGAGCTTGGGGGTCAGCAACCCGCCCACGGTACCCGGCCCGGCCGGGTACTACCGAGCGGTAAGGCTGTCTTCCGGACGTGCGTCGGCCTAGGGTCGCCAGTACGGGGGCCGGACGCGGCCCCCGTCCAGTCCGCGGCACCGTGGCCGCGGCAAGGCGATCGGAGCTGGGGACACATGGTCATCGATCACTCGCCCGGATGGACGCCGAGCCGTCGCAGCACCGATCCCGAAGCCGGGACGCTCGCCGAACTGCTGGATTCCTCGCGCCGATTGGGCCGGTTCTGGCCCGTCGCCGGGCCGCTCCCGACGGCCGCCGCGCCGGCCGTCCCGACCGTCCGGGTGCCGGTGGCGGCGCGCCGGGTGGTGGCGGGCATGCCGGAGTACGGCAGCTGACACGGAACCGGTTTCCTCCGGGGCACGTCAAATCGGCGCGGTGCCGCTCACGGCGGCGCCGCACGACCCTCGGGAGGAACGCAGATCATGGACGACAGCAGCGCAGCCGCCCCCGCCAGGACCACCCGCGCCCGCCGGGCCGCCGCCGCACTGGCCGGCGCGGCCCTCGCCGGCGCCCTGCTGACCGCGTGCGGCAGCTCGGGCGCACCCGCCGCGGCCACCGGTTCGCCGGGCGCGACCGCGAGCCCGGCCCCGGTCGGCTCGCCGTCCGCCAGCCCGTCGCCGTCGGCCCCGGCCCCGACCTCGCCGGCCCCGTCCGCGAGCCCGCAGCCCTCGGCGGCGCAGCCGACCACGCCCGGGATAGCCGTGGGCGAGCACCCGCCGACGGCGGTGAAGATCCCGGCGTCCGGGTACCGGCAGGACGGACCGGACCGGTTGACGGTGTTCTTCACCGCCGGGGTCTGCGACAAGTACGGGGTCCGGGTGGAGGAGGACACCCCGCCGGTGGTGAAGCTGCGGGTGGTGATCACCCAGACCGCGGAGCCGGGCAAGGCGTGCCCGCAGCTGGTGAAGGAGCAGCAGGCGAGCGTCACGCTGTCGGGGCCGATGTCCGGCGGCGGCGTGGTGGACACCGCGACGGGCGAGCAGTTGCCGGTGCGCAGCGGCGTCGCGGGCGGCGACCCGCGCTGACCCCGCCCCCGGAACGCCGCGAGGGCGGCTCCCCCGTGCTGGGGGAGCCGCCCTCGTCCGGTCTGTTCAGGGCTTAGCTGAACGAGTCGCCGCAGGCGCAGGAGCCGGTGGCGTTCGGGTTGTCGATCGTGAAGCCCTGCTTCTCGATGGTGTCCACGAAGTCGACGGTGGCGCCGCCCAGGTAGGGGGCGCTCATCCGGTCGGTGACGACCTTGACACCGTTGAAGTCCTTGACGACGTCGCCGTCCAGCGAACGCTCGTCGAAGAACAGCTGGTAGCGCAGGCCCGAGCAGCCGCCGGGCTGCACGGCGACGCGCAGCGAGAGGTCGTCGCGGCCTTCCTGCTCCAGCAGGCCCTTGACCTTGGCCGCGGCGGCATCGGTGAGGAGAATGCCACTCTCGACGGTGGTCTCGTCCTGGACGGTCATGCTTACTCCCGGTCTGTGACGACTGTGATCCGCCAGTGCCAACCAGCGGCCCCCCGGATTCATTTCCGGGAGGTGGTGCGTTCGGGGGACATTTTTCGTCGCCCACTCCCCCACGTACCCCATGCTCGCACACCGGGCCCGGCGGGTCACCGCCCACTTCGGCAAACCGCTACCGCCCGCGCACCGGGCGCAGCAGGATGTGAGGGGTGATCATTCGTCAGCTCAGGGACACCGAAGAGGACGCCGAGGCCGTGGACCGGATCGCCCGGACGGCCTTCCGTGACCTGGACGACCGGCCGCAGGACGACGCGCGGACCCCGGCGGACGAGCGCCGCCGGATCCGCGGCAAGGCCCGCACCCGCCACCTGGCGGTCACCGACCCGGAGGGGTGCTGGATCGCCGAGCAGGACGGCGAGGCGGTCGGGGCGGCCCTGTCGCTGCGCCGCGAGGGGGTGTGGGTGCTGCCGCTGTTCGTGGTGCTGCCCGCCGCGCAGGGGCGGGGGGTGGGCCGGCTGCTGCTGGAGCGGGCCACCGCGTACGGGCGGGGGTGCCTGCGCGGCATGCTGTGCGCCTCGCCGTCCCCGGCGGCGGCGCGGCGCTACCGGCGGGCCGGGTTCACGCTGCACCCGGCGATGCGGCTGACCGGGCAGGTCGACCGGGAGCGGCTGCTGGACCCGGGCGACATCCCGGTGCACGCGGGCAACCCGACGCACCTGCACCTGCTGGACTCGGTCGACCGCCGGGTGCGGGGCGCGGCGCACGGGCCGGACCACGCGTTCATGCTGGCGCACTTCGAGGAGCTGCTGGTCGCGGACACCCTGGCCGGGACGGGCTACTGCTACCGGGACGGCGGCGAGGTGCAGCTGGTCGCCGCGACCTCCAAGCGGATCGCCGTCCGGCTGCTGCGCGAGGCGCTGTCCCGGGTACCGGTGGGGACGGAGGCGAGCGTCTCCTTCCTGACCGCCGAACAGGAGTGGGCGGTGGACGTGGGCCTCGACCTCGGCCTGTCGCTGTCCACCCGCGGCTACCTGGGCCTGCGCGGCATGCGGCCGCCGATGCCGTACGTCCCCAACGGGGGCTACCTGTAACCACCGGGGGCTCGGGGAACGGCGAGGCCGTGGCTGCGGGCGATTCACGGCCGTGGCGCGCGTCTGCTTCCGGTTCTGTTCACTACACGCAGCACAGACCGAGCCGTTCCCCGGGTCCCTGAAATACCCCTACCGCATCGTGTCGAGGATCTCCTGGACCATCTCCATCGTGGTGCCCGGGTGCAGGAAGGCGAAGCGGGCGACCGTCTCGCCGTCCCAGCCGGTGGGGGTGACGAAGCCGGTCTGGTCGGCGAGCAGCTGGCGGGACCAGCGGTAGTAGTCGTCGTGGGTCCAGCCCTTGCGGCGGAAGCAGACGGCGGAGAGCTGCGGGTCGTGCAGGAGTTCGAGGTGCTCGGTGTCGCGGATGAGCTGCGCGGTGGTCCGGGCCAGGCGCAGGCCGGCCTCGATGGCGTCGGTGTAGGCCTGGACGCCGTGGACGGCGAGGGAGAACCAGAGCGGGAGGCCGCGGGCCCGGCGGGTGAGGTGGTAGGCGTAGTCGGTGGGGTTCCACTCGTCGCCCTCGGTGTGCAGGACGTCGAGGTAGGAGGCGTCCTGGGTGTGGACGGCGCGGGCGAGGCGCGGTTCGCGGTAGAGCAGGGCGGCGCAGTCGAACGGGGCGAACAGCCACTTGTGCGGGTCGACGACGAAGCTGTCGGCGTGCTCGATGCCGTCGTAGCGGGCGCGGACGGAGGGGGCGAACAGGCCCGCGCCGCCGTAGGCGCCGTCGACGTGGAACCAGAGGCCGTACTCGCGGGCGGCCTCGGCGATGCCGGCCAGGTCGTCGACGATGCCCTCGTTGGTGGTGCCGGCGGTGCCGACCACGGCGATGACGGTCTCGGGGTGGGGGTCGGCGGCGAGGGCGGCGCGCAGGGCGGGGCCGGTGAGGCGGCGGTCGACGGCGGGCACCGGGAAGGGTTCGACGCCGATGATGTTGAAGGTGTTCTTGACCGAGGAGTGCACCTGGTCGGCGACGGCGATCCGCAGCCGGGCCTCGGGTCCGACCGCCAGGCGGCGCCGGGCGGTGTCCCGGGCGACGACCAGGGCGGAGAGGTTGCCGGCCGAGCCGCCGGAGACGAAGGTGCCGCCGGCGCTCGCGGGCAGGCCGGCCCGGTCCGCTATCAGCCGCAGGACCTGGTTCTCGGCGGCGATCGCGCCGGCCGCCTCCAGCCAGGAGATGCCCTGCAGGGAGGCGCAGGAGACGACCATGTCGAAGAGCAGGGCGGCCTTGGTGGGGGCGCAGGGGACGAAGGAGAGGTAGCGGGGGCTGTCGGCGGAGATGACGGCGCGGGAGAGCTCGTGGTCGTAGAGCTTGAGCACGTCGGCGGGGTGGTTGCCGTGGTCGTTCAGCAGTCCGGCGAGGGCGTCGCGCAGGTGGGCGCCGTCGCCGGGGTGGTCGAGCGGGACGGGGGCGTACCGCAGCCGTTCGCGCATGTAGTCGAAGACGAGGTCGACCAGCTCGTTGTCCGGCTTGTGCATGCGGTCGGGCGCTGCGTACACGGGTGTTCCTCTTCGCTGCGGGCGGTGCTGGGGTCGTGATCAGCGTAGGCAGCGGGGGTGGGCGGGCGCGCGTCGGAACGCGGCCGTCCGGGGCGGGTTTCCTGCGTGTTCGGGCGGGTGCGCGCAGGAAAGCTGCGTCAGATGAGCTGGGAGAGGACCACGGAGGAGCGGCTGCGCTGGACGCCGGGTTCCTTGCGGATGCGTTCGATGACGGCTTCCAGGTGGCGGGTGTCGGCGGCGCGCAGGTGGACCAGGGCGTCGGGTTCGCCGGTGACCGTCCAGGCGGCGGCGACCTCGGGGAACTGGCGCAGCGTGGCGAGCAGTTCCTCGGGCGAGGTGCGGGCGCGGCAGTAGACCTCGACGAAGGCTTCGGTGCGCCAGCCGAGCAGCGCGGGGTCGAGGACGACGGTGAAGCCGCGGACCGCGCCGCGCGCCCGCAGCCGGTCGATCCGGCGGCGGACGGCGGTGGCGGAGAGGTTGGCGCGCAGTCCGATCTCGGCGTAGGAGGCGCGGCCGTCCCGGCTGAGGTGTTCGAGCAGCAGGCGGTCGGTGTCGTCGAGCCCCGCCTGGCCGGGCTCGGGCAGGCGTCGGGTGGTCATGGCGGGGCTCCACGGGTGGTGCGGGCGAGGGTGGCGGGCCGTGCGGGGAACGGCTCCGTGGGGCCATTCTCGCGGACGGCCCGGCTCCGGTCAGTCCACCAGCAGGACGATCTTGCCGCGGGTGCGGCCCTCGGCGTTGAGGGCCTGGGCGGAGGCGGCCTGGCTGAGCGGGAAGGTGGAGGCGATCGGGACGGTGAGCAGGCCCTCCTCGGCGAGCCGGGCGACGGCGGCGAGGTCCTCGGGGTCGGGGCGGGTGAAGACGTAGCGGCCGCCGCGGGCGGTGACGGTGTAGTCGACCACCGAGGCGATCCGGGTCGGGTCCTTGAGCAGGCCGAGGGAGACCTCGACGGCGTCGCCGCCGATCAGGTCGAGCGCGGCGTCGACGCCGTCGGGGGCCAGGGCGCGGACCCGGTCGGCGAGGCCGTCGCCGTACTGGACGGGTTCGACGCCCAGGCCGCGCAGGAAGGTGTGGTTGTGCTCGCCGGAGGTGCCGATGACCCGGGCGCCGAGGGCGGTGGCGACCTGGCAGGCGACGGCGCCGACGCCGCCGGCCGCGTTGTGGACCAGCACGGTCTCGCCGCGGCGCAGGGCGAGCGCGCCGACCAGGGCCTGCCGGGCGGTGAGTCCGGCGGTGGGCAGTCCGCCGGCCTCGGCCCAGTCGAGGGCGGCGGGTTTGCGGGCCAGGGTGCGGACGGGGGCGGCGACGAGTTCGGCGTAGGTGCCGCTCTCGATGACGTCCTTGCGGACGTAGCCGATCACCTCGTCGCCGGGGGCGTACTCGGTGACGGCGCCGCCGACGGCCTGGACGGTGCCGGCCAGGTCGAAGCCCATGACCAGGGGGAAGTGCGCGTCGAGGACGCCGTCGAGGTGTCCTTCGCGGATCTTCCAGTCGACGGGGTTGACGCCGACCGCGCGGGTGCGGACGAGTACGGTGTCGGGGCCGACCTTCGGGTCGGGGAGCTCGGTGTACTCGACCACGTCGGGGCCGCCGTAGCGGTTGATCACGATTGCCTTCATGGTTCCCAGCCAACCGGACGGTGCGGCGGGTCCTCGCGTCGGAAGCCTCCATACCGGTGAGCGGTTCTCGTCACATCGACGCGGTGGCCATCGTCAGGCTGACGACAACCGGTTATCATAGATAGCGTCAGATAGACGAGAAGGCTGGTGTTGATCCGGCCGCACCAGGAGGGCAGCCGCCCGTGACCACCACCACCGAGACCTACGGCACCGACCCCGCGCCCTCGCCGCTCGCCCTGCTGCTGCTCGGCCGGGAGGCCGACCCGAACAGCGAGCGCGGCGTGGAGTGCCCCGGCGACCTGCCCGCCGCCTCCGACCCCGACCTGGTGGCGCGCGCCCGCGCCGCGAAGGAGAAGCTCGGCGACCGGGTCTTCGTCCTCGGCCACCACTACCAGCGCGACGAGGTCATCGAGTTCGCCGACGTCACCGGCGACTCCTTCAAGCTGGCCCGGGACGCGGCCGCCCGCCCCGAGGCCGAGTACATCGTGTTCTGCGGCGTGCACTTCATGGCCGAGTCCGCGGACATCCTCACCTCCGAGCGCCAGCGGGTCGTCCTGCCGGACCTGGCGGCCGGCTGCTCGATGGCCGACATGGCCACCGCCGAGCAGGTCGCCGAGTGCTGGGACGTGCTGACCGAGGCGGGCGTGGCGGACGCCACCGTGCCGGTGTCGTACATGAACTCCTCGGCCGACATCAAGGCGTTCACCGGCAGGCACGGCGGCACCATCTGCACCTCCTCCAACGCGAAGCGGGCCCTGGAGTGGGCCTTCGAGGAAGGGGCGGCGCGAAGCGCCTCGATCGAGGGTGGGGGTGGGCGACGGGTGGGCGAGAAGGTGCTGTTCCTGCCGGACCAGCACCTGGGCCGCAACACCGCGGTGCTGGAGATGGGCATCTCGCTGGACGAGTGCGTGCTCTACAACCCGCACAAGCCGAACGGCGGCCTGACCGCCGAGCAGCTGCGGAACGCGAAGATGATCCTGTGGCGCGGGCACTGCTCGGTGCACGGCCGCTTCAGCGTGGAGTCGGTCAACGAGGTCCGCGAGCGGATCCCGGGCGTGACCGTGCTGGTGCACCCGGAGTGCAAGCACGAGGTGGTCACCGCCGCCGACATGGTGGGCTCGACCGAGTACATCATCAAGGCGCTGGACGCCGCCGAGCCCGGCTCGAAGTGGGCGATCGGCACCGAGCTGAACCTGGTCCGCCGGCTGGCCAAGGCGCACCCGGACAAGGAGGTCGTCTTCCTCGACCGCACCGTGTGCTTCTGCTCGACCATGAACCGGATCGACCTGCCGCACCTGGTGTGGACGCTGGAGTCGCTGGTCGAGGGCCGGGTGCCGAACGTGATCACGGTGGACGCCGAGACCGAGAAGTACGCCAAGGCCGCGCTGGACCGGATGCTGGCCCTGCCGTAACGGTTCTCCCCGCCCCCGGCAGGCCGGGGGCGGACGAGAGGGCGGGCACCCCACCGGGGTGCCCGCCCTCTCGTCACGTGTGGCGCCCGAACTACTCCGGGAGGCCGGGGATCAGACCGTCGCCCTCGTCCCGCAGCAGCTCGCGGACCTGCTCCAGGGACGCCTCGGCGTCCGGCAGGATCAGGTCCGACGGCTCCAGCGACTCCGGCGGGAGCGGCGTGCCGACCTCACGAACGGCCGCGAGCAGGCTGCCGAGCGCGGCCCGGAAGGCCGCCTCGTCGCCCGCCTCGACGGCCTGGAGCAGATCGTCGTCCAGCTGGTTCAGCCGGCTCAGGTCGCCTTCGGCGACCTCGAACTGCCCCTCACCCAAGACCCGCATGATCATGCTGGTGCGTCTCCCCTGCTTCCCGGCGCTTACTTCTGGTAGTTGATGGTGGGCGGCGGGGTGTCGTTCTTCCCCTGCTCGATCGCCTGCGGCTGGGAGGCGGGGCTGCCGCCGGTCAGCTCGGCCTTCATCCGGGCCAGCTCCAGTTCGACGTCGCTGCCGCCGGCCACCCGCTCCAGCTCGGCCTCGATGTCGTCCTTGCGGCCGAGGCCGCTGGCGTCGTCGAGCGCGCCGGAGGCCAGCAGCTCGTCGATCGCGCCCGCGCGGGCCTGCATCTGCGCGGTCTTGTCCTCCGCGCGCTGGATCGCCAGGCCGACGTCGCCCATCTCCTCGGAGATGCCGGAGAAGGACTCGGCGATCCGGGTCTGCGCCTGGGCCGCGGTGTAGGTGGCCTTGATGGTCTCCTTCTTGGTGCGGAAGGCGTCCACCTTGGCCTGGAGGCGCTGGGAGGCGAGCGTGAGCTTCTCCTCCTCGCCCTGCAGGGCCTGGTACTGCGTCTCCAGGTCGGTGATCTGGGTCTGCAGGTTGGCCTTGCGGCTGAGCGCCTCGCGGGCCAGGTCCTCGCGGCCGAGGGAGAGCGCCTTGCGGCCCTGGTCCTCGTACTTCGCGGACTGCTGCTGGAGCTGGGTCAGCTGGAGTTCCAGGCGCTTGCGGGAGGTGGCCACGTCGGCGACGCCCCTGCGCACCTTCTGCAGCAGTTCCAGCTGCTTCTGGTAGGAGTAGTCGAGCGTTTCGCGCGGGTCCTCCGCCCGGTCCAAGGCCTTGTTCGCCTTGGAGCGGAAGATCAGCCCCATACGCTTCATGATTCCGTCGCTCATGGGCCTCGATAGCCCCCTTCTTCGGGCCTGGGTTTGCGTCTCGTGACAGGTCGAGTGTATGCGCGGTGAGGCCACCGGCGCAGTGCACCAGCCTGCAACAATGCTGCTACAGCAAGCGGGCGTTCGGCATCGTCCTCACGATCGATATCGGTTCGCGTCCGGGGTCGCGCCGGAAAGCCCCCGGTCAACCCGTACGCTGGGAGTGTGTTTCGACGCCGCTCTGATGAATCCGCCGCCCCCTCCTCCACCGTCACCTTGACGAAGGAGGACGAGAGGCCGTCCCGCGACCCGCAGGCCCCCAAGGGCCGGCCCACGCCCAAGCGCAGTGAGGCCGAGGCCCACCGGAAGACCCGGGTCACCGTCCCCAAGGACCGCAAGGAGGCCGCCAAGCAGGCCCGGCAGCGGATCCGGGTGGAGCGCGAGAAGCAGCGCACCGCGCTGCTGTCGGGCGACGAGCGCGCCCTGCCGCCGCGCGACAAGGGACCGGTGCGGCGCTACGTCCGCGACTTCATCGACTCCCGGTGGGCCGCCGCCGAGTTCTTCCTGCCGTACGCGGTCGTGGTGCTGGTGCTCAGCATCACCAAGGTGAACTACCTGCAGCTGCTCTCCACGCTGCTGTTCATGGTCTTCTTCGTGGTGGTCATCCTGGACTTCGTCCGGATCGGCTTCCAGCTGCGCAAGGGCCTGGCCCAGCGCTTCCCGAACGAGGACACCCGCGGCGCGGTGATGTACGGCCTGATGCGCACCCTGCAGATGCGCCGGCTGCGGCTGCCGAAGCCGCTGGTCAAGCGGGGCGAGCGGCCCTGACCGCGGAAGCCGTTCCGCCCTACTGGGCCCCGCCCGCGCAGCAGCCGGTCGGGGCCTTCGGCGCACCGGGCGTCCCGCCGCAGCACGGGTACGGCTACCAGCCGCGGGGCCGGCACGGGCGGCTGCCGGCCCGCGGCGGGCCGTACCACAGCGGGGCCGGCGAGTGGCTGGAGCGGCACGGCGGGCTGCACAACCTGGTCCGGCAGGAGCTGGTCACCCGGCAGCTGGCCGAGCAGCTCACCCGCGGCGTCGCGCTGCGGGTGCTGGACGTCGGCTGCGCCGAGGGCGTCCAGGCGCTGCGGCTGGCCCGGGCCGGGCACTTCGTCACCGGCATCGACCCCGACCCGGTCACCCTGGGCATCGCGCACCAGGCGCTGGCGGCCGAGCCGCCGGAGGTCCGCGAACGCGTCCAGCTGCTCACCGGGGACGGCCACCAGGTGGGCCGCTGGTTCGGGCCGCGCAGCTTCGACCTGGTGCTCTGCCACGGCGCCCTGATGTACCTGCCGGACCCGGAGCCGATGCTCGCCTCGGTGGCGCGCATCCTGGCCCCGGGCGGGCTGCTCTCGCTGCTGGTCCGCAACGGCGACGCGCTGGCCATGCGGGCCGGGCTGATGGGCGACTGGCGGGCCTGCCAGGAGTCCTTCGACTCCACCCGCTACACCAACCGGCTGGGCCTGCCCGCCCGTGCCGACCGGCTCGCCGAGCTCTCCGGCACGCTGGCCGGCTTCGCCGTCCCGGTCCGCCACTGGTACGGGGTGCGGGTCTTCACCGACGCCATGCCGGACGAGGCCGCCCCGGTCGACGGCCGGCAGCTCGCCCAGCTGCTGGACTCCGAGGAGCGGGCCGGCAAGCAGGACCCCTACCGGCACGTCGCCGCGCTGCTGCACGTCGTCGCCGAGAAGTGAGCCCGGCCGCCGGCCGGGCCTCCCGGAGGACCGGGGGCGGGGCGCGCTACGCCTCGTGCAGGCTCATCGGGTAGACGTCCCGGCCGTCCTCGACCAGGACCACCCGGTCCGTCCCGTCCTCCAGCAGCGCCTTCCACTCCTCGCCGATCCAGGACTCCGCGTCGCCCTGGCTGGAGAACTCCTCGGCGCCGTTCGCCGGCTCCACCACCGTGCCGTCGTTCTTCTCGTACCGCCAGGTCCACACCATGCCGGGCTCCTCCGCGAGTCGTGCCACTGGGGTTGTGACGGTAGCGTGCCCACCCCGTCCGGGGGCGAAGCTCCGTCCGGCAGGATGATCGCATGGCACTCCCCCGCACCCTGCTCCTCGGCGGCGCCCGCTCCGGCAAGTCCACCCGGGCCGAACTGCTGCTCGCCGACCGCTCCGACGTGCTCTACGTGGCCACCTCCGGCACCCGGGACGACGACGCCGACTGGGCCCGCCGGGTCGACCTGCACCGGGCCCGGCGGCCCGCGTCCTGGCGGACCGCGGAGACCTGCGCGCTGGAGGAGGTGCTGGCCGACCGCTCCGACCCGGCGCCGGTGCTGATCGACTGCCTGGCGCTGTGGCTGACCGCCGTCATGGACGAGTGCGGGGCCTGGGACGACGCGGTGTGGCTGGACGGCGGGCAGGAGGCGGTGGAGGCGCGCTGCGCGGCGCTGGCCGCGGCCTGGGCGGGCACCGCGCGGGAGGCGGTCGCGGTCTCCAACGAGGTCGGCATGGGCGTGGTGCCCGCCACCGCGGCCGGGCGGCGCTTCCGGGACGCCCTCGGGCGGCTCAACATGGCGGTGGCCGACGCCTCCGAGCAGGTGCTCCTGGTGGTCGCCGGACAGGTGCTGACCGTCAAAGGGGTGTCCGTGTAGATTGCCGAGCGATGGACACCACCGTGGATCTCGACACTTTCTCCTCGCTCGTCGAACGGCCCGACGAGGGTGCGCGGCGCGGCGCCGAGGAGCGCTGGCAGCAACTCGCCGTGCCGCGCGGCGGCCTGGGCCGGCTCCAGGAGCTGGGTTCCTGGCTGGCGTCCGCCCGGGGCGAGGCGCCGGCCCGCCCGCTGACCGGTGCCCGGGTGCTGCTGTTCGCCGCCGACCACGGCGTCGCCTCGCTCGGCGTCTCCACCCTGGAGCCGCGCGGCGGGACCGCCGACCGGGTCCGGGCCGTGCTGGACGGCACCGCGCCGGTCGCGGTGCTGGCCCGCCGCTACGGCGCGGACGTCCGGGTGGTCGACGTCGCCGTGGACGCCGACCCGAACGAGTTCCCCGAGGAGGTCGTCCGCCACCGGGTGCGCCGCGGCTCCGGACGGATCGACGTCGAGGACGCGCTGAGCGCCGAGGACGCCGCCCGGGCGTTCCGGGCCGGCATGGCGGTGGCCGACGAGGAGGCCGACGCCGGTACCGACCTGGTGCTGCTCGGCGACCTCGGGGTCGGCTCCACCACGGTGGCCGCCGTGCTGATCGGCGCGCTGTGCGGCACCGACGCCGCCGCCGTCACCGGCCGCGGCTCGGGCGTCGACGACCGCACCTGGATGGTCAAGTGCGCCACCGTCCGGGACGCGCTGCGCCGGGCCCGCCCGGTGCTGGGCGACCAGCTCGCGCTGCTCGCCACCTCGGGCGGCGCCGACTTCGCCGCGATCACCGGCTTCCTGCTGCAGGCCGCCGTCCGCAAGCTCCCGGTCGTCCTGGACGGGGTGGTCTCGGCCGCCTGCGCGCTGGTCGCCCAGCGGATCGCCTTCCGCGCCCCCGAGTGGTGGCGGGCGGCCGCGCTCACCGGCGAGCCCGCCCAGGCCAAGGCGTACGACCGGCTGACCCTGACCCCGCTGCAGGACGCGGGCGTCACCATGGGCGAGGGCGTCGGCGCGGTGCTGGCCCTCCCGTTGCTGCAGGCCGCCGGCGACACCCTCGCCGAACCGGCCGCCGTGCCGAGCGCCAAGCCGCTCCCGCCGCGGGCGCCGGCCAAGCTGCCGACGGCGGCGGACCTGCTCGACCGCTACTGACTCCGTCGGTGCGCGGAATGAACGACGAGCACGCACAGCCGGGGGCCGCCGGGGAGCGGGAAGGGCTCTCGGCGCAGGGCTCGGCGTCGGCGACTTCCGGCCCCGCGCGGTTCCCCGCGCCCCTGGCGGGGCGGGGTACGGGCGACGGGCACGGACAGCCACAGACCGAAGACGCGGAAGGGCTCTCGGCGCAGGGCTCGGCGTCGGCGACTTCCGGCCCCGCGCGGTTCCCCGCACCCCTGGCGGGGTTCGGGTGGGTGGGGGCCGGGCTGCGGTTCGGGTTCGGGACGTTGACGGTGCTGCGGGTGCGGGTGCACCGGTGGGACCGGGCCGCGGGCGGGGCGGCGATGGTGCTGGCCCCGCTGGTGGGGCTGGTCGTGGGGGTGTCGGCCGGGGCCGCGGGGGCGCTGGTGGCGTGGCGCGGCGGGGGGTTGCTGGGCGGGGTGGCCGCGGTGGCGGCGGGGGCGCTGCTGACCCGGGGGCTGCACCTGGACGGGGTGGCGGACGTCGCGGACGGGCTGGGCAGCGGGAAGCCGGCCGGGGACGCGTTGCGGATCATGAAGCAGTCGGACATCGGCCCGTTCGGCGTGCTGACGCTGGTGCTGCTGGTGCTGGCTCAGATCGCGGCGCTGGCCGGGCAGTTCGCGGTGTCGCCGGTCCGCGGGGCGCTGGCGGCGGCGGTGGCCGCGACCGCGGGGCGGGCGGCGCTGGCCTGGGGGTGCCTGCGGTCGGTGCCGGCGGCCCGGCCGGGCGGGCTGGGGGCGGTGGTGGCGGCCACCGTGCGTCCGGCGGCGGCGGTGGCGGTGACGCTGCTGGTGGCCGGCGCGGCGGCGGCGGTGCGCTGGCAGGCGGGGGTCGCGGTGCTGTGCGGGGTGCTGGCCGCGGGCGTGCTGCTGCGACGGTGCGTGCGCCGGTTCGGCGGAGTGACCGGGGACGTGCTGGGCGCGCTGGTGGAGACGGCGGCGACGGCGGCGCTGGTGGCGACCGCCCTGGTGTGAGGGCGCGTCAACTCCCGTCACGTGCACGAACTCACGCACCGTCACGGGCGGCGGCGGTTCGTGCACGGGGCAGGCGGGGGGGCGCGATCCCAGCATGCGGACTACCATGCGGTGAGCACCCTGGCCCTGTGCCCCGTTTCGCCGCGGAGTCTGCCTGGTGTTTTGCCGGTCGGCAACGGAGCCGTCACCGGCTGTGGACCGCGAAAGAACAGGACGCATTTGTCGTGACTGCACTGTCTGTGAGCACCTCTTCCGCCGTGAGCCTGCGGGCCGACGCCGTGGTGGTCGGTGTGGCGAAGGGCCCCAAGGGCCTGGTCGTCGCCCCGGGCGCCGAGGCGGTCGTCGAGGCGTTCGAGGGCAAGCTGGCCGAGGTCCTCACCACCCTGGGTGCCACCGGCGCCGAGGGTGAGGCGGTCAAGCTCCCCGCTCCGGCCGGGGCCAAGGCGCCGCTGGTGCTGGCCGTCGGCCTGGGCGCGGCCCCCGAGGGCGCGTTCGGCGCCGAGGAGCTGCGCCGGGCGGCCGGTGTCGCCGCCCGCACGCTGGCCGGGACGAAGAAGGTCGCGCTGGCCCTGCCCGCGACCGCGGCCGACGAGGTCGAGGCGGTCGCGCTGGGCGGCCTGCTCGGCGCGTACTCCTTCGGCAGCTACAAGGGCGAGGTGGCCAAGGCCCCGGTCGCCGAGCTGGTCGTGCTGGTGGAGCGCAAGGGCTCGAAGGACGCCAAGACCGCCGTGGAGCGCGCCGCGGCGATCGGCGAGGAGATGAACCGGGCCCGCGACCTGATCAACACCGCCCCGAACGACCTGAACCCGAAGTCCTTCGCCGCGATCGCGCAGGCGGCGGGCAAGGAGCACGGCCTGAAGGTCGAGGTGCTGGACGAGAAGGCGCTGGCCAAGGGCGGCTTCGGCGGCATCCTGGGCGTGGGCGTCGGCTCGGCGAACCCGCCCCGGCTGGTGAAGGTGGCGTACACCCACCCGAAGGCGAAGGCCTCGCTGGCCTTCGTCGGCAAGGGCATCACCTACGACTCGGGCGGCATCTCGCTGAAGCCGGCCGGCCACAACGAGACCATGAAGTGCGACATGTCGGGCGCCGCCGCGGTGTTCGCCGCCGTGGTCGCCGCCAAGCGGCTCGGCCTGCAGGTCAACGTGACGGCGTGGCTGGCGCTGGCGGAGAACATGCCCTCCGGCTCGGCGACCCGTCCGGGCGACGTGCTGCGGATGTACGGCGGCAAGACCGTCGAGGTGCTGAACACCGACGCCGAGGGCCGGCTGGTGCTGGCCGACGCGATCGTCCGGGCCGGCGAGGAGCAGCCGGACGTGATCGTCGACGTGGCGACCCTGACCGGCGCGATGGTGCTGGCGCTGGGCACCCGCACCTTCGGCGTGATGGCCAACGACGAGGCGCTGCGCACCCGCCTGCACGAGACCGCGGGCGCGGTGGGCGAGGCGTCCTGGCCGATGCCGCTGCCGGCCGACCTGCGCAAGGGCATGGTCGAGTCGACCGTCGCGGACCTGGCGAACATGGGCGAGCGGATGGGCGGCGGCCTGGTGGCCGGCCTGTTCCTGCAGGAGTTCGTCGCCGAGGGCCTCTCCTGGGCGCACCTGGACATCGCCGGTCCGGCGTTCAACGAGGGCGGCCCGCACGGCTACACCCCCAAGGGCGGCACCGCCAGCGCGGTGCGCACCCTGGTCCGCTTCGCGGAGGACACCGCCGCGGGCAAGTGACCCCGGGCCCCTGAGCCCGGGCGCGTGACCCTGAGCGAGGGGTCCGGCACCGACCGGTGCCGGACCCCTCGCGCACTACCAGCGGGTAGCGGTCGACGCCAATTCGAGGGTGTGTTCGCCTCCGGCGAAAATTGATTCCGCAGGGCGGAACAGGGCCGGTGAAGACCCCCGGACGGAGTACCTCCGGTTGCCGATTTCCCGGCCGTGAGCTGCGACGATACCTCCGAGAACGGGTCATACCGCCGCCGCGCGGGCCGCACCGGGTGCGCCTCGGGGCACCCGCCGACGCCACCTGCCGCCAACAAGTGCAAAGATGTATTTCCGGCACGACTGGGCGCCTTACGAGGGCACTCACCCACCGGACCGCGACCGGCCCGGCGATCCGCACCTTTTGCATGGAGGACGTGACGTGGCGAACGACGCCAGCACCGTTTTCGACGTAGTCATTCTCGGAGGCGGAAGCGGCGGTTACGCCGCGGCGCTCCGTGGCGCCCAGCTCGGCCTGAGCGTCGCGCTGATCGAGAAGGGCGAGCTGGGCGGCACCTGCCTCCACCGCGGCTGCATCCCGACCAAGGCGCTGCTGCACGCCGCCGAGGTCGCCGACGAGACCAAGGAAGCCGCCGAGTTCGGCGTCCTCGCCACCTTCCAGGGCATCGACATCAACGGCGTCCACAAGTACAAGGACGACGTCGTCGCCGGCCTGTACAAGGGTCTGCAGGGCCTGGTCGCCTCGCGCAAGGTCACCTTCATCCAGGGCGAGGGCAAGCTCTCCTCGCAGACCTCGGTGGACGTCAACGGCCAGCGCATCGAGGGCCGCCACATCGTCCTGGCCACCGGCTCCGTGCCGCGCTCGATCCCGGGCCTGGACATCGACGGCAACCGGATCATCTCCTCCGACCACGCGCTGAAGCTCGACTACATCCCGAAGTCGGCGATCATCCTCGGCGGCGGCGTCATCGGCTGCGAGTTCGCCTCGGTCTGGAAGTCCTTCGGCGTCGACGTCACCATCGTCGAGGGCCTCCCCCACCTGGTGCCGCTGGAGGACGAGAACTCCTCCAAGCTGCTGGAGCGCGCCTTCCGCAAGCGCGGCATCAAGTTCGAGCTGAAGTCCCGCTTCTCCGGCGTGGAGTACACCGAGAACGGCGTCCGGGTCTCCACCGAGAACGGCAAGTCCATCGAGGCCGACGTGCTGCTGGTCGCGATCGGCCGCGGCCCGGTCTCGGCCGGCCTGGGCTACGAGGAGCAGGGCGTCGCGATGGACCGCGGCTACGTCCTGGTCGACGAGTACCTGCGCACCAACGTGCCGTCCATCTCCGCCGTCGGCGACCTGGTCCCGACCCTGCAGCTGGCCCACGTCGGCTTCGCCGAGGGCATCCTCGTCGCCGAGCGGATCGCCGGCCTCAAGGTCGTCCCGATCGACTACGACGGCATCCCGCGGGTGACCTACTCCAACCCGGAGGTCGCCTCCGTCGGCCTGACCGAGGCCAAGGCCGTCGAGCAGTACGGCAAGGAGAAGGTCGTCACCCTCAAGTACAACCTGGCCGGCAACGGCAAGAGCAAGATCCTCAAGACCGCCGGCGAGATCAAGCTGGTCCAGGTCAAGGACGGCGCCGTCGTGGGTGTCCACATGGTCGGCGCCCGCATGGGCGAGCAGGTCGGCGAGGCCCAGCTGATCTACAACTGGGAGGCCCTGCCCGCCGAGGTCGCGCAGCTCATCCACGCGCACCCGAGCCAGTCCGAGGCCCTCGGCGAGGCCCACCTCGCGCTGGCCGGCAAGCCGCTGCACGCGCACGACTGATCGCGCCCCCGTCCCCGTTCATTCCTGTACGCAAGACTTGATAGGAGTCGCTGGAACCATGGCGGTCTCAGTAACACTGCCCGCGCTGGGCGAGAGCGTGACCGAAGGCACCGTCACCCGTTGGCTGAAGGCCGAGGGTGAGCGCGTGGAGATCGACGAGCCGCTGCTCGAGGTCTCCACCGACAAGGTCGACACCGAGATCCCGGCGCCGGCCTCCGGCATCCTGGCCTCGATCAAGGTCGGCGAGGACGAGACCGTCGAGGTGGGCGCCGAGCTGGCGATCATCGACGACGGCTCCGGCGCCCCCGCCGCCGCCCCCGCCCCCGCCGCCGAGGCTGCTCCGGCCGCCGCGCCGGCCGCTCCGGCCGCCGAGGAGGCCCCCGCGGCCGCCGCCCCGGCCGCCGAGGCCCCGGCCGCCCCCGCCGCCGCTCCGGCCGGCGACGCCACCCCGGTGCTGCTGCCCGCGCTGGGCGAGAGCGTGACCGAAGGCACCGTCACCCGTTGGCTGAAGGCCGAGGGCGACACCGTCGAGGTCGACGAGCCGCTGCTCGAGGTCTCCACCGACAAGGTCGACACCGAGATCCCCTCCCCCGTGGCGGGCACCCTGGTGAAGATCCTGGTCGGCGAGGACGAGACCGTCGAGGTGGGCGCCGAGCTCGCGCTGATCGGCGCCGCGGGCGCGGTCGCCGCCGTCCGGGCCGCCTACGCGGCCCCGGCCGCCCCGGCCGCCCCGGCCCCGGCCCCGG